>JALWEA010000087.1 GCA_027039465.1 Calditrichia bacterium
AAAGTTCCTTTTTTGAACCCATCTCCGTTTTTTTCAATGCTACCGCAAGGAAGAATTGTTCTAAATCGGTGCTTGCTCAATTTCCAAATGTCATTATTAATAAGTGGCAACAAAGCAATGGTATTCTACCTCAAAACAATCGCTTCACCTCCCATATTTCATTTCCGCTTCTCTGACCTGATGTTCAAATTCAATAAGCTCATGTAATTTTGCCTGCAATAATTTTTTATCGATCAATTTGGTCTCATAATCAGCAATCAAAGTAGGCGAAACATTACGTGCCATCGCATATTCCACTACTTCTTTATCTTTTCCTTTACAAAGAAGAATGCCTACGCTCGGATTTTCATCCGCTTTTTTTACATCCCGATCCAACGCTTCTAAGTAAAAATTCATTTTACCGATGAAATCCGGTTTAAATTCTTCTATTTTCAAATCCATGGCAACCAAACATCGCAAATCGCGGTGAAAAAATAACAGGTCAACGTAGTAGTCATGCGTACCTACGTCCAATCTATATTCCTCACCTACGAAAGTAAAGCCTTTGCCTAATTCCAAAATAAAATCTTTCAAATTGTTCACCAAAGCTTTTCGTAAATCTTTTTCCGAATAATCTTTTGGCAAGTTAAGAAACTCAAACACATACGTATCCTTAAAAATATTCTCATAATTCAATTGTGGCGACAGTGTTGACACAATTTTACCGGCTAATATAGAGCGTTCGTAAACAGCCGTGTTCAACTGTCGTTCAAGCTCACGCTTTGACAAGTGATCCCGAATGGTTAAACGTATGTAAAACTCCTTTTATTCAATAGATTTTGTTTTAGCAATAATAAGCAGATGATGACTCCATTAAATTTGTGTCACCAGTGGTGACACAAATTCAGCATCCTTGTAGGTCTCATAAAATTGCTTCATACGATATAGCCCGCGACGGTTAAAGCCTTTAATTTCCGGGTAATTTTCATTGATAAACTGAGCCAGATTATCCACAACACCCGCTCCCCATTCGGCACTTGCCACCTTTTCCGAAACAAATTTACCCACATTGTAATACAGATTAATTAATTCTTCGTTTACTTTAGCGTATGCTCTTGCCCGTGCCTCCCGAATCATTGAAACAATCCGATTAAAATCATCGAAATGATTACTAATACTTTCACTCATTCGCTTTCACCTTGTTTACTAATATTAACGTATTTTACGGGACATCATTCCTATTCCAGAGAAACAGGAGAGGGTTTCCCCAACAAATGAAAGAAATAGCTTTGCTCAAAAGCTTTTTGAATCCATCCCCGGCCCTTTTCGCAAAGCGAGGTGGCACTATTGCGATGAACGTTTGTTTACTTATTAAATTTAAGCATTTGTGTTCCCGCTTATGCGCAAAATCATGACCGATTCCCGAGAGATTTCGCCAGATCGCTAAAAGCAGACCACCGCCTGCACAAACAATGATTCCCGATTAACGGATAACGGATACACGAATAACGATTCCCATTTAACCATTTAACTAATCAACCATTCAACCTTTCCACACTTAACTCTTAACTGTTTCCCCAAGCACCGTCCTCTATCGCCCCACCTTATTCCGCACCAAAAGATAAATAAAAAACGGCCCGCCGATCAAAGAGGTAATAATCCCCACCGGTAGTTCGGCCGGCGCGATAA
>JALWEA010000088.1 GCA_027039465.1 Calditrichia bacterium
CAGGGACAAAAGGTGAAAAAAGGCGATATTTTGGCGGACGGTTGCGCAACGGATCAGGGCGAACTGGCGCTTGGTCGTAACGTGCTGGTTGCTTTTATGCCCTGGCACGGTTACAACTTTGAAGATGCTATTATTATTAGCGAACGTATTGTGCGCGATGATGTTTACACCTCGATTCATATTCAGGAATTCGAATTACAGGTTCGCGACACCAAGCGCGGTGAAGAAGAACTGACCCGTGAAATTCCCAATGTTAGCGAAGAAGCGACCAAAGATCTGGATGAAAACGGAATCGTGCGTGTCGGAGCGGAAGTACAGGCCGGAGATATTCTGATCGGTAAAGTAACGCCGAAAGGCGAAACGGATCCGACGCCGGAAGAAAAATTATTGAAGGCGATTTTCGGAAATAAGGCCGGTGATGTTAAAGATGCTTCTTTGAAAGCGCCTCCGGGAATGAAGGGTGTTGTCGTGGCAACCCGTTTGTTCAGCCGCAAAAAGAAAAGCGGAGCCGAGCGCAAGGAAGAAAAGAAGATTATTGAAAAAATCGAACAGAATGCCGAAAAGCGCAAAAAAGCCGTAGAAAAGAAATTGGCGCAGCGCTTGGGTGAACATTTCAAAGGAATGAAAACCCAGGGCATCCGTTATGTGGACGGCAAAGTGGCTATTAAGGCCAATACGACGATTACGGAAAATTCTTTCAATAAGGTTGATGTCAAGAGTTTGGATATCAACAGTACCTGGTTTGAAGAAGATCCTAAAAACACCTTTGTGCGCGAATTGTATGCCGATTACCGCAGAGTTTTGCAGGAAATCGAAAACGACATGAAGCGTGAAAAACACAAACTGGTTGTCGGTGATGAACTGCCTCCGGGAATTACGCAATTGGCCAAAGTTTATGTGGCTGAAAAACGTAAACTCTCGGTCGGTGATAAAATGGCCGGTCGCCACGGGAATAAAGGTGTTGTTTCCAGAATCGTGCCCATGGAGGATATGCCTTTCATGGAAGACGGAACGCCGGTTGATATTATTTTGAATCCGCTGGGTGTGCCGTCTCGTATGAACCTGGGTCAGATCTTCGAAACAACTTTGGGTTGGGCCGGTTACAAATTGGGCAAAAAATATGCAACGCCCGTATTTGACGGCGCCAGCTACGAAGACTTGTTGGAAGAAATGAAAAAAGCCGGTTTACCCGAATCCGGAAAAATAAAATTGTACGACGGTCGTACCGGAGAAGCATTTGACCAGGATATTACGGTCGGCTACATCTACATGTTGAAGCTGTCCCATTTGGTTGATGATAAAATCCATGCGCGCTCCATCGGGCCTTACTCGTTAATTACCCAGCAGCCGTTGGGCGGTAAGGCGCAGTTCGGTGGTCAGCGTTTTGGTGAAATGGAAGTCTGGGCATTGGAAGCTTACGGTGCCGCATACACATTGCAGGAAATTCTGACGGTTAAGAGTGATGATGTAACCGGACGTTCCAAAACGTACGAAGCGATCGTGAAAGGTGAAAATTTACCCGATCCCGGTGTGCCCGAATCTTTCAATGTATTAATTCGGGAATTGCAGGGATTGGCGCTTAAAGTTCGCCTTGAATAGGCAAAATATGCCTTGAAATTTTGCCTCTCGTGCCGTTAAATCATGGAACGAGAGGCTT
>JALWEA010000089.1 GCA_027039465.1 Calditrichia bacterium
ATGACGCAATTTGAAAAATTCGGCATTATTTTTACAGAGGCGCTGTAAAAATGATTCAGCCTTTTTAAAAAATTAGCTGAAAAGTTAACAAGAACAAACGAATTTTCAACAATCGCTCAATTTAGGAAATAGCAATTTTCTGTTGCGTTGTAATATTTTGCACTAAAGCCTTTGCTGCATTTTTGATTTCCTCTAAATTGCTACCTACGCTTGCACTATTATCTAATAATAGAACCGTTTTTAATGTGTATGGTATTACATCCTTTTTTCGTATTTGCATAGCAGATTCTGTTGGTGAAACCGGTTGGTCATCTTCACGAACTTCAAAATCTTCGGTAGTCAAATAATCAATTCCTTTACCATCCATATCCGTAACTTGAAACATAATATTTACAAAAGCAGGCAATTGAGTCTCAATATTGTGGGAATGGAGACGATATCCTGAATTTGCTCTGTCTTTTGTTGTAAATTTCCAAACATCGCTTTCTTCTTTGCTACCATCAGAATAATTTGCTATCACTTTCCAATAGTAGTTTGTAGAATAAGACAATCCTGATACATTATATGTTTTTTTATTTAAATCCTTTTTTAGAAGACTAACCGGTGGATTTTTGGTATCAAAATAAACATCAAAACTTGCAGCATCATCACATTTCCAAGATAAATTTACACCCAGTTCAATATTAGTTGCGTTGTTTGAAGGTACGGGAGAATATGGCTTTTTAGTATTTGTAACTTTGGGTTCAGTGCTTTGTTGTTTTTCTTGACAAGAAAATAAAAAAACTACTAAAAAGATTAAATAAAGAATTTTTAATAGTTTCATATTTTACTCCTAATTTTGCTTTAAATTAAATTGACAAAAATACAAAAAATGTGCCATTATTCATAAGACTTGTTTTGTAATAAAATTTTAAATTTTTATTGCATTTGTGCAACATTTAACTCTCGGATATGTTGCATATTGGCAACAAATATAGTAAAAAGCTAAGAAATTAATCCTTAAATTAATGACATTGGCTACCGGATATTCCCGCGGCAGCCTGAATAGCTCACCATTTTTCTGCCGCGTCCAAATCAAAAACGATAATTCTATTTTCGAACCGATTTTTTAAATCCAAATTAACCCATTCGTGGAGTTCCGTTTTCTTTATCCCTGCAGATAATTTTTCAATTCCTTTATGTAATTCCGAAATTGTAAAAACGGATAAAAACAATGATTCTTCAGGAATTTTAGATATCCAATTTACAACTTTTTTATCGGGAAATTTCTTTATCAACTCTGAAATAACACAAGTATCAAGAAGATAATTCAAAAATTAATATCCCGTGGAAGTTCTTTTTTCCTTTCAAGATCCAAGTCAATGCCGGACAAAGGACTTTTAGCAAAAAACTCGACCAGACTTGTTTTAGGTTTAATCAATTTTTTATATTCGGTAATTGAAAGTATTACGACGACTTCTTTCCCATGCCGTGTCACGATTTGAGGTCCAATACTTTTTGCAAGTTTAACCAAATAACTAAATTTATTTTTAGCTTCTTGTAATTGCCAATATCGCTTAAACATTTTTTGTACCTTTTAAATTTTCCGTCAAGAACTTACGAAAGTTGTAAAAATAATTATACAATGTCAATCATACTACTATTGATTTGTTTTGGGCTGTCATTCTGAATGGAGCGCAGCGGAATGAAGAATCCCTTATGTCCCTTGCCGCTTGAAGGGGATTGCTTCACTCTCCTGCTCGCAGGCTCGCAGGATCGTTCGCAATGGCAGTATTTTACCTTAATTCATGTCACTCCCTTAATAATCCGTGGCTCATGCCATGGTTCACGGCTCGGAATTACTTAAACAATTAACTGAAAGGCTACTCAGCGGATTGCGCCTAAAGCAATTTAAAATCTATTACCTGTTATTCGAATTGTAAAACACCATGCCGGATGGAACTGGTCAGAGGCCGATAATATTCCACTAACATTTGCAACGTTTGCTCAAGATACGCATCCGTCACTTCCGGCGGTGTGAAAAAAACGGCTAAAATATTTTTTGTGTGTTCGTTAATGGAGGTGCGTTTCGAGTCTGCGGTCGGATTACCGAAAATGCCCAAATCATCCCGTAAAATTAATTTACCCTCGGCATGGATTTCAGACCTGCTAATTCCTTCATAGCTTTCATTGGGCTTACCCACATCCAGCCAAATTTTACCTTGAATTTTGTCCGTATCATAGAGTCCCATGGGTAAATGCGAACGGGCCGAAACCAAATTCCCCAAGTCGACCAGATTATTAATACGGTACCAACCTTTGTTTTGCAAAATACGTCGGGCCAAGGCTTCGGAGGAGGGGCGGTGCTTGGTGGGTTCCCAACCTACGCGTCGGTACATGCGTCGTACATGCCCGATGATCTCATTCGAAGATAAAGGCCGATCGCTAAAATTTTGCTTAATTTCCCGACTAAGTTCTTCAAACAGTGCATCAAAACGAGGCTCTTCTTTTTGTACTTTTACGCCCTGTGCTTCAACAAGCCCCAACTTTAAACCGGCAATTTTATGCCGGATTACATCGGTAATTAAAATTTTACGCATAATGTTTTCCCAACCAATCAATTAATTTGATGTGGGGAAAATAAAGATTTTGAGAATATCGGGCAATGCCGGTAAGTCAAAAAGAAGTACAAGAGCTTCCGGGCAATAGCCGGATTAATTCATATTCTTGGTTAGCGTTTGCGCTTCGATCAATTTCTCGATGGTTTTGTAAAATTTGTTGAACGGCTGGCTACCTGTAAAGTGCTTAATAATGGTCCCGTTAGCATCCAAAATAAAGGTTTGGGGAATGATGGAAAGATTGCCAAACGTTTTTGCTTGTTTCTTATCGGCAATTAAAATGGGATAGTTTACTTTGGTCAAACGAAGCATTTGGGCGATTTTCTTTGTATCGGAAAAAACCGCAATGCCCACTACCTTAACGTTCTGTGCGTAATAATCCTGATAAACACGTTCAAGAACAGGCATTTCCTTCACGCAAGAGGCGCTCCAGGTTGACCATAAATTTACGATGGTGATCTGTCCTGTGTAATGATGCAATTCCACCGTTTCACCTTGCAGCGTTTTAAATTTCAAGGTGGAATCGACTTGCATGTCCGATTGGGTCAATCCAATCGATAAAAACCCCAAAACAAGGGTAAACAAAGTTGATAACGTATATCTTCTAAAATTCATAATTATCTCCAACCGCTCAAATTGAACCAAAATTTTTTCAAAAATATTGGAAAACATGTTTCCGCAATGAAAGAAAGCAAATCGGAATAATCGTTCAGTTAAGTCTTTTGGAGCATTCCGAAAAAAAATTCGTTATATGTGTAAAATTTTCGCAATACCTAACACAAAATAAGGCACATCTCCTCCCATAATAACCAGACCCATTACTGTTAAATAGATACCCGACTCAACAAACATCAAGGGATCGATCCATTTGTGTTCAAGCAACTTCCTTTTTATTTTTAACAATAACAGCAAGAATCCTGCCAAAAGAAAATTTGTAACAAAAATCCAGCTTAATCCGTTTAATTTAACGCCCATAGCACTTAGCTGAGCCATTGCCGCCAATCCCGTGAAATAGACGGCATAGCTTCCACTAATTCGGCCAAATTCAAAAAAAGTTAAACGTTCAAAAAGACTAAAAAAATCTTTTGCCCAAATTCCAAGCCAACGAAATCCGGAAACAACAATAAACAAACCGGTTACAATCATTACGACTTTAAAATGGAGATATTTGGCCAACAGCCAATAAACTCCCCATCCTATTATGACGTTGATCGCTAACCACCAAAGCAAACGTTTGAAGTCTAGTATTGCTTTATCCTTCGTTAGCGAACTGAATATCAAAAACGACCAAAAGAATGCAGTAATGACTACAATGACGCCCATGCCAATCGATCCGATCTTTAAATTAGAAGCCGTAATTTTAACCAATTTGACCTACAATTACAAGATATTTTCAAAGAAAATGAATAGACGCCGCTAAAAAATTTCTGTAACATAAACCATCGATTTTGGAATACCAATGACCAAGCGCAAATAAGTTTAACCTAAACTGAGCAATTAGGCTGATAAATCTAATCAAAAATATTTGAAATTTGTAAAAACCATTTACCACCTTACCTTCTCTGAGGTATCAGGTAAGGGAAGGGGATGGGTTAAGAAATAAAAACAACAACTAAAAATGTTAAAGATAAACTCTCAGATTTCGAGGCCAAGAGTCTAAAAAGAGTCTTTCATTGTGAGTTTCGATTTATCAGGACGTGGTAATCTCCTTAGGATCGACACGTCGCCCCTACTACAAAATCCGGCAGAATCCCTCGAGAACCGGACGCAGCGGCCTGTCATTGCGAACGAGGAACGAGTGAAGCAATCCATAACATTATTTAAGCCGTTTCCCAAATAACAGGCCGTTGCTGCTTTAAAGGGGATTGCTTCATTCACCCGTTCGCAGGCTCGCGGGATCGTTCGCAATGACAGCCCTTAACGAATAACGATTTCCACCATTCAACTCTTAATCCTAAATCCATGTCACATGCCATAAATAAACTCTTCAGAAACCGATGATCTTTCGCCATTTAAATCAAAAACAGCGTATCGGTTGACTATGGCTGCGTCAAAAAATATGGAGATGTGTTAAAGGCCGGAGATGTTGTACGATTTACAAACCGGTGCAAGCCTTGCCCCGATTATTTTTTTGAGAAATGATTCCTAAATTTTCTTATCTTTAAAGGCCTTTTGAGCGAATCAGAGGAGATGAGGTCAGATGAGTTTCTGTGTTTTGATTACACGTAAAATACCCGATGCCGGTATTAAACTGTTACGGGAAAAGGGATACAAGTTAATCATTAATGATCAGGATCGACCGTTAACCCGGGACGAACTGAAATCCATGATCCGGGATTGCGACGGGATTATTTCGTTGCTATCGGATACGATCAATAAAGAGATTATGGATGCTGCTCCGAATTTAAAAGTCATTGCCAATTACGCGGTCGGTTACAATAACATTGACATTGAATACGCTACGCAGCGGGGAATCCGGGTTACCAACACACCGGACGTTTTAACACCTGCTACGGCCGATTTGGCCTGGGCGCTGCTGATGGCGGTCAGCAAGCGCATCGTAGAAGCGGATGCTTTTGTACGTGCCGGTAAATTCAAAGGTTGGGCTCCCGAATTGTTTTTAGGAAACGATGTTACCGGGCAAACGCTCGGCATCATCGGTGCGGGACGCATCGGTCAGGCGGTAGGGCGTCGGGCCAAAGGTTTTGAAATGACCTTGCTGTATTATTCAAAAAGCCAAAAGCCAGATTTTGAAACGGAAACCGGCGCCCGCTGGGTTCCACTGGATGAATTGCTCGCCAGCTCCGACTTTGTTTCGCTGCACTGCCCGTTAACGGAAGAAACCTATCATTTGTTGGACGAGCAACGTTTAAAATCCATGAAAAAAGGATCGATTTTAATCAATACCGCACGCGGGCCGGTGGTTGACGAAAAGGCATTGGTACAGGTTCTAAAACACGGCCCGTTGGCCGGAGCCGGATTGGATGTTTACGAGCATGAACCGCAGGTACACCCCGAACTCTTAAAAATGAAAAATGTTGTTTTGTTGCCGCATATCGGCAGCGCTACCACAGAAACCCGGAATGAAATGGCGCGAATGGTAGCGCGCAATATTATAGCCGTTTTGGAACAGGGGAAGCCCGTAAATCCGGTAAATATGGTTTAGCACAAATATTTGAACTATTTGTTTATCGAACGTTTAATCGGAATAGAGAATATTTAATCGAAGAGGGAACTCGAATGCGCGTGTTTAAATTAGCAGTCGGCCCGTTTGAAATGAACGCCTATATTGTGGCTGAAGACGAAGGCAACCAATGTTTGTTAATCGATCCTGGTGACGAGCCCGAGCGCATTGTCGATGCTATTGAGAAGCAGGACCTTAAGCCGGATCGCATCATCATTACCCATGCACACATTGACCATATCCGGCATTTGAAAGCGGTTCAAAATCGTTTACATCTGCCTTTGTACATCCACGAAGACGATCTTCCTTTACTTGAAAATATTAATGAGCAAGCGCTCTTTTTCGATTTATCAACATCCGGCATTCCGGAAGTCTGGGATTTTTTAAGGGATGGTCAGGAAGTGGAGGTCGGATCTTTACACCTTAAAATTTTGCATACGCCAGGGCACAGTCCTGGCAGCATTTGCCTTTACGGCGAAGGACAAATTTTTGTCGGTGATGTCCTTTTTAAGGATTCTATCGGTCGTACCGATTTGTACGGCGGGAATTTCGAACAGCTTCGCCAGTCCATTAAGGAAAAGCTACTGACTCTGCCGGATGAAACGGTTGTACATCCGGGTCATGGGGAAGATACAACCATTGGCAGAGAAAAAAAGCATAATCCGTTTTTGAACAATATTGACGAACTTGAAGATTAAACCATGAATCTTAATCAACGCATTGTTTTGATCACGGGCGGCGCGGTGCGCGTGGGCCGGGCTATTAGTAAAGAGTTGGCCGCTGCCGGTGCCGTTATTGCCTGCCACTATCATTCCAGTGAAGCGCAGGCAATCCGTTTAAAACGCGAGATCGAAGACGAAGGCGGCCAAATCGAATTATTCCGGGCCGACCTGTCAGATTTAAGTTCTTGCAAGAATTTAATTGCGGCGGTTCGGCAAGCTTATGGTAAAATTGATGTTTTAGTTAATAACGCGGCTGTCTTTTTCAAAACACCTTTCGGGTCCGTTAACGAAAAGCAATGGGATACGCTGCTAAATTTAAATTTAAAATCCGTCTTTTTCCTTAGCCAGGAAGTAAGTCCTGTAATGCAGGCGCAAAAAAGCGGAAAAATTATTAATATCGGCGATAGCGGAGCATTGACGCCCTTTCCGAGCTATCTGCCTTACAGCATCAGTAAGGCGGGTGTCATCGCTTTAACCAAAGGTTTGGCCAAGGCTTTGGCGCCCCAGATTCAGGTTAATTGCATTAATCCGGGGCCGGTACTTTTTCCGCAAGATTTTCCTGAAAAGGATAAGGAGTTCGCCATTAATCAAACCTTATTGAAACGTGCAGGCAGTGGGGAAGACGTGGCCCGTACGGTACGTTTTTTAATCGAAGGATCCGATTACATTACCGGAGAATGCATCGCGGTTGACGGAGGAAGACATATCCGATAGTCAGATGTTCGGAATTCCTTTAAGCTTTAAAACCCTTCTCAAGGCATTCGGTTAAAAACTTAATCCTTTTTGATCTCAAAAGAATTGGAAAATACATTCAGCCCATTGTCCGATTTCTCAGCCGATTGTTTCGGTGAAATTAATTTAACCACAAGCCGAAAAGTGCCGGTGGAACTAAAAATGCCTGGCTCCAAAATTTGAGTAAAAGAATCGTCCGGCTTTAATGTTTTCTGAACGTCAGGACCTTTCCATGGGCAATTATTCAAATCCAAAATATCCGACCAACCGTTATTTTGATATTTCTGATAATGCAAAATCATGCAACCGTTTCGGGTGATAAACACAATATCTGCGTCCGAATTATTCCGAAGCGTAACCTTAATGGTATCGGACTGTACGTAGAAACTTTTATCGGTTGTTAGTGTGATTTGGCTTTCGGAATTGTTAATGCCGGTTGAACTTTTTTGGCAGCCGAAAAACAAGAACAGAAACGAAACGGAAAGTAAAAATATTTTCATAGTATTTCCTCCCGTCCAAAATAAAAATGCAGTTCTTCAAATTTAATGGCAATACCGGCAAAAACAATGGATTTAAATTTCCACAAAATCGATACGGTGCATGCGGTTAAATTCCTGTACCGATTTGGCGATATGCTCGCAAACATCTTCTTCCACGGAACGCCTGGCCACGCCAATCGCATTGGCAAAAGCCTTGGCATTCGACCGGCCGTGTGCTTTAATCACCAATTTTTTAAAGCCCAAAATCGGTGCGCCGCCATATTCCGCATAATCGGTGCGTCGCTTTAATTGTTTGACCCCGGAACTCAATAAGGCCAAACCGACTTTCCAGGTCAGTTTCTTTTTAAAGGCATAACGTCCTGCTGCTTTCAGCACTTCGCTGGCGCCTTCCAATGTTTTTAAAACCACATTGCCCACAAAACCTTCGGTTACTACCACATCCGCCGTACCGATGGGAATATCGTTACCTTCCACATTACCGATGAAATTAATGCCCGGCGCATCTTTCAGAAATTGATACGCTCTGGTTAAAATTTCACCGCCTTTATTTTCTTCGGTACCGATATTAAGCAAAGCGACACGCGGTTTTTGAATGCCCATAATGTGCGAAAGATAATAACTGCCCATGTAAGCAAAATGCACCAATTGTTTGGCGGAGCAATGCAGGGTTGCCCCCACATCGATCATCAGAGAAATCCCATGATTGCTGGGGTGCAATTTGGCAGTCGGGTAAATGGTTGCCAAACCGGAACGTTCAATGCCGGGAATCATAGTCAGATATTTGGCGGCCGACAGCACCGTAGCGCCGGTATTACCAGCGCTTACCAGCGCATCCGCACCGTTACTGTTCAAAATTTCCATGCACACATTGATGCTGGCTTTGGGCTTTTCGGCAACGGCTTTTTTAGGCGATTCATCCATAGTAATAAAATCAGGTGCGTGTACAATATCAATATTTTTTTCGCACTCTTCTTTTTCCAACAAAGGGTCAATTTTACTTTCATCGCCTACCAATATCAATTGAATATCCTTATGCTCGCGCAAAGCGCGCACCGATCCTTTAATAATTTCCTGCGGAGCAAAGTCGCCGCCCATTGCATCAACCACAATACGGATTGCCATGATGATTCCCCTCTGGTTAATTTTACTTCCTAAAATAAAAAGAATTTAGCATTGCTTCAACTTTACCCGAAAAAGTTACTTTATTCCATGCCATTGCCGCTTTGGGAGGAATTGCTTCGCCCCTACTAGTGTCCGCAAAATCACTCGGGAACCGGATGCTGTTCCAGTTCCAAGTTCCCAATTCCTAATTCAAAATTAATCCATGTCATTATCTTAATAATCCGTGGCACATGCCATGGTTCCCGGCCTCGGAATGACAGAATGGGTTTGTCATTGCGAGCGAAACGCAGTGGAGCGAAGCAATCCCTAACACTATTAAAGCCATTTCCTCAGCAATAGGCCGTTGCTGCTTTGGAGGGGATTGCTTCACTTTCCCGCTCGCAGGCTCGCGGGATCGTTCGCAATGACAACTCTTTTTGTAAAATGATTTCCCCCACTTAACCATTCAACCATTTAACCAATCAACGATTTAACAATTCCACTCTTAACTCTTCAACCCTTAACTCTTAACGCCCACTCACCCATTCAACAATTCAATCCACATCCGATCAACGCATAACGAATACACGAATAACGCTACTCCCATTTTCCACAATGAAATCTGGCCTTTTGTGCGATTTTTAATTACTTTAAATCCATGCAAACAAACAGCACAAAATCCGCCATAAACGATATGACCGCCAAGGTCAAACAAATCGGCCTGCAATTGGGGTTCCAAAAAGTAGGTATAGCCAAAGCACGGAAATTGGATCGTTCCGAATATTTGCTCCAATGGCTGATGGAAGGCAGGCACGGTACCATGCATTACATGGAAAACTATCTTGAAAAACGCATGGACATCCGCAAATTGTATCCTGATGCGCGTTCCGTAATTGTGGTGGCACACAATTATTACACGCCGTTTAAACATTCCGAGGACAAACGTTTCGCAAAAATAAGCCGTTATGCATGGGGAAAAGATTATCATAAAATCATAAAAAAGAAGCTAAAAATATTTTTGCGGGAATTAAAACATCTTGATCCCGGCATTGACGGACGTTTGTTTGTGGACACGGCGCCTGTTCAGGAACGTTTGTGGGCCGTGGAAGCCGGATTGGGCTGGCAGGGGAAAAATACGAATGTAATCAGCAGAGAAACGGGTTCCTTTTTCTTTTTAGGTATTTTGGTTATTAACAGGGAGTTGGCCTATGACCAACCAATTCAAGATTATTGCGGTAACTGCCGGGCCTGTATTGACGCCTGCCCCACGAAAGCGCTAAAACCTTATGCGTTGGACGCACGGCGATGCATCTCGTATTTAACGATAGAATTTTGGGATCAACCGATTCCCTCGGAATTTGCCGACAAATTAAACAATTGGGTTTTCGGCTGCGATATTTGTCAGGATGTGTGCCCGTGGAATCGATTTGCCCGACCGACCGAAGAAAAGAGCTACTTTCCCGTGAATGAACGTTTGGTGAATCCGCCTTTAACATGGCTGGCTTCATTAAATGAAGATGAATTTAAAAAGCTTTTCAAGAAAACGCCGGTAATGCGCACCAAATACGAAAATTTTATGCGTAATGTTAAAACCGTGCTGAACTCAATTCGCAAATAAATAAAAGGTCTGTCCTGATTTGCCGGACGAATTGGTAAGCGAAATTTGCCAAAATGTCCTTGGGCTGTTTTCCAATTAAAAAAGGCCACCGCAAGGTAAGCAACCTCGCAATGGCCTTCATTACTTTCTTATGCGTATCCGCTTTATTTTAAGAGAATCAGTTTTTCACTCTGCGATTGGTTTCCGGCACGCAAAACCGCAAAATAAATTCCGGTTGGTAAAACCCGGCCGGCATCATCTCTGGCCTGCCATTTTACCCGATACACGCCTGCCTGCAATTTTTTTGCGGCAACCAAAGTGCGTACCTTTTGTCCCAGTATATTGTAAATATTCAGGCTTACCTGCGTTTTGCCGCTCATGTTGGCAGGAACGGCAAACTGTAATGTAGTGGAAGGATTAAAAGGATTCGGGTAAGCCGGGTCGAGCTGTAACGTTTTGGGTAATACAGCCGTACCGCTTTGTTCGATACCCGTGGCACCGGATAGATCATTTAACGAACGCGGGATAATCTGATAACCTTCGGTGTAAGGTTTGTCGCGATCGTATTGCGATAAAATTCCGATAACCGTTTGCGGCCAGGTCGGCTCAGGCGATCCGTCGATGTTGGTGTCTTTATCGATGCGCAGAGTAATTTCATTAGTGCCGTTATCGTCACTAATTGTCAGGTTGGCATCGCTTCCGCTATCGGGCCAGGCAGCCGTACCGGCAACGGTATCGACGTTTACCACTTTAACCAACAATGCTTCCAAACCTTCCGGTGCGGCAAGAATCGTGGCCAAATTAACTTCCAAGGGTTCGGGCATGGTAGCTTCACCATCATCGGTAATTGCATTGGCTGCATCCACAGGCACCAGCTCGGTAAGCCCGTTGTACTGCCGTAACTGACCGATTACCGTGTATTTATGACCTTCCAGGAAAGGCGTTTGCCCGGCACCGTATTTAAAAATATTGATTCCTTCGTAATTTTCATTTTGCATGTAAACATTCAAATTTTTAGTATCAAATACGCCGTTACTGACGGTTGCCACACCTTCGGTCTTTGCGTAAAAACCCGCATAAAGCAGTTCGCCGTCCGCGTTAATCGAACGCAGACTACCGATATTGGTTAATCCGGCAAAAAAGCCCTGTGTGGCTCCGGTGCTTTCTTCGCCGTCATTATCTTTGGCATAAACCCAATATTTAACCAAATTACCATCATTGTATTCCGACCCGGGAATGGTAGCGACATAAATAGAATCGCCAATCACAGCCGTCATGGTCACTTGTTTTTCCGTACCATCATTGATTGTGTAGTGCAATTGCACGTCAACTACCGTACCGTTATCGGTTACTTTCACCGTATCCGTAAAATCTTCATTGGGCTGAGGTACATAAGTTGAAACACCCAAATATTCAATTACCGGCGCCGTTGTACTCAGGGTAATTTCCTGCTCGGAACGCGGTTCGATTTTATAATTACCGTAGGAATAATCGCACACACCGGTGATGTTGTATTTTTGGCCCAATTCGGGTGTGAATCCAGTGTACAGTAAATCATCGATGCGGCAAGGCCCGCTGCCGTCATCAACTTCCCATTCGCCGTAACCCAAATCCGTATTGGTACATTGCGCGGCACTTACTTTCACCAAAACGCCTTCGTATTTTTCCTGTGCCAGCTCACCGGTTTTTATAGATACGGGTTTAGGCTGAGCAACATTTTGGCTAACCACGGAAAACGCGGTAATATCTTTGATCTCCGTCTTTCCGTTGTATTCATCTACGGTTCCCGTAATGAGTACCTGATCGCTCATTTTAACCTGAGACAGATGGCCGGTATCGTATACGTAAACACCACTCCAGGCCGAATCGGCATCCTGAATAAAATAGCCGTATTTACTTACCCCGGTAACCACACCTTTCAACGTAACCACCTGACCCTTTAAGGGCGAATCGCCTTCCTGACCGTCCGGTGTCTTTTGCACCTGTGCAATGGGAATCGTCTCCGATTTTTTGGTTGTGCCGGTAGCCGTAGGAATAGTGCCGTCGGTTTTGTAATCGATGTTGTTGCCGCCGTTGTTGTAAGGATAAATTTTAAATGTGTAGGTTGTTAATTCTTCCAGTCCGTTAACCGTTAAAGTGTTTTTACCGTCTTTGTGCAGTACGTTAAAGGCTGCAACTCCGTCGGACCAGTCGTTGTCATCCGGGATGGGCGTGCCGTCCTGAACCGTTGGAAAGGTCGCCCCGTCCTTAACGCCCAAAACCAAATATTTGTTAGGCAAAACCGCACCTACGGAACCGATCCAGCTTAAAAATATTTGACTGACAGTGGTGGAATCGACCTGAAACTGAGTAACATGATTGGAAGGCTCCGGCAAAATACTAGCGGCAAATTGTTGATTTTGGTTGATCTCTCCCGGCGTTGCAGGTAACGGATCTTGCCAGCCGAAGGCATCATACGTTGTACCGGTACCGCCCAATTGGAGGGAATATCCCACACTGTCCGGTTCGGAAACACCGATATCCACCGATGTTTGTCCGTTGGCCGGGCCGTCTGCCGCCGTCATGGTACCCTCGTAACTCAAAAACTGCCCGCTGATTAAATTCCCTTTATAACTTAAAGCCATGCCGTCCGGCGCACCGTTCTGAATGCCGTTGGAAGGGTAGGTGTAATAGAAGAAAGTAAAATTGTCAACCGTACTGCCTTTGGTAAACTGATCAAGCGTTTTTGTATCGTAAACTTTGCCATCATTACCGTTGTACAAATCAACCTGAAAATCAGCCAGATTGTACGTGTCGGCATTTTCGATGACTACTTCGATGAACTCGTCCTGATCCGTTTTAAAATTATCGTAATGGATTTCGTTAATCCAGGCATTTTGGGCAAATAGAAATCCCGTAAATGCCATCATTAAAAAAACCGTTTTTTTGATAAAAACGTTCATGGGCCGTCTCCTTCTTTTGTTTTTCGGGACACATAAGTTAATAAAATTTTATTAGAATACAATTAAATAAAACAAAAAAGCGGAGGAAAAAAGTTGCCCCCGCTTTCGTGTTTTTATTTTCAAATTTTCAGTTCAGGTTTTTGCTTTGAGGATGCCATTCACTGCTTTCCGTGAGAATTTTCTCCATCCGTTTTACCAACTTATGCGGATCGGTCAGATAACCTTCCATCAACAAAGCGCTTTCGTACAGTTGCTCCACCGCCTCGGTAATAAACGGATCCTTGGGATCGTTTTTGTAGATATTTAGCAAATTGCGAATCAGCTTGTGATCTTTATTGACCTCAAAGATCTTTTTGGGAATCGTGGTGTCTTTATTAATAATCTGCATAATCTTCTGCATTTGCGAGGTCATTTGACCGTCCGGGCTTACCAAACAAGACGGACTGTCTTTCAGGCGTTTGGACACACGCACGTCCGTTACCCGATCGCCTAAAATGTCTTTAATTTTTTCCAGAAGTTTTTTAAAGACCTTTTCTTCGCCTTTGCTCATCTCTTCCACTTCGGTTTCGGAAGTTTCCACATCTTCCAGCTTTTCCAGTTTGGAAATATCCGCATGTTCAACGGCCACAAATTCATACTCGTTTTTGTACTTGCCTAAGCCGGTCATTACAAATTCATCCACCGGCTCATACAAATAAAGTACTTCCACGCCTTTACGCTTAAAGATTTCCAAATGCGGATCGCTTTCCAAAGCTTCGCGGCTGGCGCCTGTGATGTAGTAAATTTCCTTCTGACCGGGTTTCATGCGCGAAACATAGTCCGCCAACGAAGTTAAATCTTCGGCCTTTTCAAGAGCCGAGGAATTAAAGCGCAGCAATTCGGCGAATTTTTCCAAATTGCCGTAGTCCTGATACCCTAATTTGAAAATCTTGCTGTGTTCCGTCCAAAACTTTTTGTATTTTTCCGGATCGTTTTTGGCCATCTTTTCCAGGTGGGAAAGTACTTGCTTAACCAGCACCTGTTTAATTTTAATGACCACTTTATTTTCCTGCAGCGTCTCACGCGAGATATTCAACGGAATATCCGGAGAATCGACCATTCCTTTGATAAAGCCCAGATACTCCGGCAAAATTTCCGAATATTTATGCTGAATCAAAACGCCGCGCACGTACAAATCAAGCCCGATATCTTCCTTGTTGATGCCGAAAATATCATAATTTTTCTGCGGAATAAACATAATACTCTGGAATTGAACGGGCGCATCGATCGATACGTGAATCCAATCCAGAGGCGGCTCGGGATCATACGTCAAAAATTTGTAGAATTCTTCGTATTGCTCTTTTTTAAGGCTGGATTTGGGTTCACGCCAAATTGCCCGTTGCGTGTTGACTTTTTCTCCGTTTACTTTGATATCAAAGTTAATGAAATTGGAATGCTTTTTAATGATTTCCTTTACGCGCCAGTCTTCGGCAAATTCTTTGGCGTCATCTTTCAAATGAACCTCAATGGTCGTTCCGCGTTTAACGGGTTCATCGATTTCGGCAACTTTAAAACTGCCTTTACCGTCGGAAACCCAACGAACCGGCGCCGCATCTTTAAGATACGATTTGGTGGTAATGACCACTTCTTTGGCTACCATAAACACGGAATAAAAACCGACGCCGAATTTACCGATGATGTTGGCCACGTTCTTGGCGTCCGACTCCTGCGCCAATTTCTGCAAAAATTCCGCAGAGCCCGACTTGGCAATGGTTCCGATATTGGCTACCACTTCATCCTTGGTCATGCCGATACCGGTATCGATGATAGTCAGAGTGTTCTTATCTTTATCCAGTTTAATATTAATCTCCAAAGGTAAATCTTTATCCGCCACATCCGTGCCTTTGGTGATTTCAAAACGCACTTTGTCCAACGCATCCGAAGCATTGGAAATCAATTCGCGCAGAAAAATTTCACGATTGGTGTACAACGAATGTACCAAAATATCCAAAAGCTGATTTACTTCCGCCTTGAATTTGTATGTTCTTGCTTTTTCCTCTGCCATACTATGTTCTCCTTACTAAATTTAATTTTTTCGCGGGAATAATACTTATCGCTCTAAATTGGATGCAATCACGCACGACGGGTTACAGTAATTTGCGAGCATCGGCTGAGACCAAGGATTAGTAGAATCGGGAACCGAGACCCGCCGATTTTGGAGTGTACCGATAATCGTGATATGTAAAGGAATGCATCACTCTCATCTCAATAATCGGCGTAAAATGACATGGAATCTTTTCTTTTGATGCATCCCGATAATTCGAATTCGAAGGCAAATTCCATTCTTATGCCATTAGGAAGGCTCCAAAGGGTCTCAAACTCTAAAAAAACCGTGCAGCCTAATTTAACGGTAAAAATAGAAAAATGATTATATCCTTAACTCCGAAATTTTTAGTAAAAAATGCGTTCTCTTCGATTCGCTCTCTCTAACTCCCCCTCACCTGCGATAGCAGGGAGGGGGAGGGGGGTGAGTTGGAATATAAAAATTTCCATTTGATGAAAAAATCAATAGCCTAAATATTTTTTGGGAATAAAGGACATATTCCTAATAAAAATTTTGGCTTACTTTATGGCATTCATTTTTTTTGCAAATGATTTTAAGATTTGAATCGTTGATGAATCGCTGTCAAAAACCGAATTGAGACCTTGCGGTTCTTGAGGCGGATCGGCGGTAAAATCGTCGCCGCGTTTCCATTGCGGGTGCTTGGGATCACGAGCTCGTCCTTCCCCTGCCCAGCCCCAAAAATTGCTTCCGGCTAACGGGCCATCGTTTT
>JALWEA010000090.1 GCA_027039465.1 Calditrichia bacterium
ATTCCCACCAATGTTCAACGTAAGGATCGTGCACACGAATTTCCGCACCCATTTCGGCCAGCTTTCGAATAATCACCTCGGAGCCGCTGTAACGGGTATCGCCCACGTCTTCACGATAGGCGGCGCCCAAAACCAGAATTTCCGAAGCGGCAATGGGTTGACCCATGTTGCGCAAGGCGTCGCGTGTTAGTTGGGCTGCATGCAAACCGCGTGTGTCGTTAATATCGATGGCCATGGGGGTAATGCGGAAGATGTCGTCTTCAAAGCCCAAAATATGCTTGTAGGCCCAAAGTCCCAGACCGCCGTCCTTGGGCAGGCAATAACCGCCGATGCCAGGACCGGGAAAGATAATATTGCTGTGTGTGGGACGCACTTTAATGGCATCGATTACTTTGAGCAAATCCACGCCGTTGCGTTCGGCAAACAGGCTCCATTCGTTCAAAAAAGCCAAAATGGTTGCCCGATAGCTGTTTTCCACAATTTTTGCCGTTTCCGATTCAATGGGCCGATCCATGACCGTCAGCGGGAACTTATCGGTATTCAAAACATCCGTAAGAAATTTGACCACACGATTTTTGGCCTCTTCGTTAATGCCGCTGCACACCCGCCAAAAATCGCGGATGCTGGCCACGTAATTGCGTCCTGGCATCACGCGTTCGTAACTGTGAGCCAAAAGCGGATCGGATTGAATGCCGCGGCGACGAAAAATCTTTTTCATAATGGGGTAGGCGACCTGTTCGGTGGTTCCCGGCGGTACGGTGGTTTCGATGAGTACCAACGCATTGGGTTGGATGTGTTCGGCAATAATACCGAGCGATTTTTCCAGCGCGGCCATATCCGTGTGCCCGGTGCGTACATTGCCCAAATCGTGCTTGGCATAATCGCATTGCACGTCAACCACCACCACGTCGGCCAATGAAAGGACATCGTAGGTGTAGGTGGCAATCATGGTTTTCTTTTCTTTTACCACCCTGGCAATCATGGGATCCACTTCCGGGTCTTCCGCCTTTACCGGAGAAAGGCCGCGGTTGATCATGGGAATTTTCCAGAAGCTGCGCTCGCTGGGGCGTTGCATGCCGATCACAAATTTGCTGGGATTGCCGTTTTCGTCGGTGGTGTCGGCAATAATGGCCGCCATAACCGCGCCCACAAAACCGACGCCCATAACCACCACAATTTCACGTCCTTTGGCGCGTTCTTCATCGGCGCGGCGTTTGAGCCGATCGAATTCAATGGGATAATCTTCGGGTTTGGGTAAAGGAAATTGTTCGCCCGAAGGACTGACGGAATACTGTTCTTTCATGGTTCCTCCATAATGAATCATTGCATGAATGTAAGAATTTATGTTCGCTAATGTTTAAATTGATGCTTTGAAATCAATCCGTGAATCGTAAAAGGAAATTGATTGGCGATTTTGGTTAATGCGATCGCACGGACAAGTGCCGAAATTTTTGTATTCGGCGGGAATGACAAAAAAGATAAGATCGAAATCCGAAGCAAACAAGAAAAAATTGAAAAACGGGCGTTGAATTTTAACGGGCTAAAAACCTAAATTTTTTTCTGAAAAATATTCCAAAACTTTGTGAATAAAATTTTTTATTATTATAAAATCCTTGTATATTCGGAGTGTTGGCAATTAAATGCGGCAGAGATTCGAGCCAATGATATCGGGTAGTGAGACCGCGTTAAACAGGCGCTTTGAAAGATTTTGAAGGTAATAAATCGTTGCTGTCGGTGCGGACGCGCCACAACATGTCAATAGTAGGATCCCGCCCTGGCGGGAGACGGGGCGATTCCAAGGAGATTGCCACGTCCCGATAAATCGGGACTCGCAATGACAGGCTAATTTTAGGTAATAAAACAACGAAATTTTTCAGGGCAATTAAAAATTCATAGCGTTACGTAAAAGAAATTATTTCATGAAAAATAAAATATTCAGCGCCCGCTTTTCGGGCATGAATTTACGTTTTTTTCTGTTTTTCTTGCTATTTGCCTACGCACCCTTATTTATTTTTAGTGTGATCGGATACCTGCTTAATAAGCAACTGATGGAAAATGTCTACCAACAGGATATGCATCGTTGCGTTAATTTATGGAAACAAAAATATCAGTTAATGACCCGCTGCAATCAGGACGTTTACATTACCCTTGACCGCATCGCTAAAAACGAAAATGAATTTTCTCGATTTTTAACGTTTGTGCCGCAACAAAAAGAACGGCAAATCGTGGGCTTCGTGCATGACCGGAAAGTAAGGTTCATGGCGCATCCGGGTGGAGATCAGGATCGGATTAAAGACCATTTGTTGGTTAAAAAAGAAAAACTTCATTTTAGTCTGAAAGATTCTTCCTTTTACAAATTGGTACCGATCGATTCCGCCAACAGCGTGGTTGTGCGTTATCCCATGAATTTAATATTGCAAAAATTCTGCAACCTGCAAAAAGAAGCGCGCGTCTTTTTAATTTCCTTAACCGACGGAGTGGCCGTTTCCAATCATGAGTTGCGTTTGTTCAAGAATACAAGCGAAAGCGCACGGCAAAAAGCCAAACGTTACATTTCCAGGCTGAGCGACAATCGGCATTGGATTAGCGCCTCAATTAGTATTGAACCGGGCTGGATTCTGCTTTACCAGCGACCGACTAAGATTTTGTACGCACCTTTATTAACGTTTTTGATAGAAATTATTCTGGCTAATTTGTTGTTAGGCATTTTATTATTTATTGCGGCCATGCTTATTGCGCGCAGTATCGCCCGTCCCATTAAAAATTTAGCGGTGGCTGCCAATAAAATCAGTACGGGTGAATTGGAACGTCAGGTGCCTATTGAAGGGCGGGATGAAATTCGTGATTTGGCTATCGAATTTGAACGCATGCGGCAGAAATTGTTGGAATCGTATCAGGATTTGGAACAGAAAATCGAACAGCGCACCAAAGCTTTACGCGAAGCCCAATCTCAGGTTTCGCATCAGGAAAAAATGGCCAGCATGGGTATTTTGGCGGCCGGGGTGGCACATGAAATCGGAAATCCCTTGACCAGCATTTCATCTATTGTGCAAGTCATTAAACGTAAAGTCAAAGATCCGGCTTTGCAGGAATATTTGAATACGATTCTGGAAAACATCGATCGCATCTCCCGCATTGTTCGCGAATTGGTGGATTTTTCCCGACCGACGGGTTCGGAGTTAACTTATGTCAATGTTAACGATGTGATTCAGAATGCGGTTGGCATTATCAAATACGATCGACGCGCTAAAAAAGTCGATTTAAAACTGCAATTGGCGGAAGATGTTCCGAATCTGTTTCTTGTCCCGGATCAGTTGTTACAGGTGATTTTAAATATGCTGATCAATGCCCTGGACGCTTTAAAAGACGGGCAGGGAACCATTGAAATCCGCACCGAATTGAAAGGCGATCACGTTTTGATTTCCATTAAAGATAACGGAGAGGGAATTGCTCCGGAACATTTGAATAAGATTTTCGAACCGTTTTTTACGACTAAAAAGGTGGGGCAGGGAACAGGCCTCGGTTTATCGGTAAGTTACGGAATTATTCGAAATTTTAAAGGGAAGATCGACGTTAAAAGCGAATTAGGTAAAGGCAGTGAGTTTATTATTTATCTCCCTTTAAATGAACGCGGAGAGCAATCGCAATGAAAGCGCATGTTTTAGTGGTCGATGACGAACGGTCGATTCGTGATTCTTTAAAAACGGTTTTGCAGGAAGAAGGCTATCAGGCTAAAACGGCATCCGATGGCAAAGAAGCGTTAAATTTATTGCATCAGGAAGATTTTGATATTTTGATTACCGATTTGAAGATGCCGGAAATGGACGGTTTGGAGCTGACCAAGAAATGTCTGCAAGCCTATCCGAAGACGGCGGTTATGATCATTACGGCTTACGGCAGTTTGGATTCCGCCATTCAGGCGTTGCGTCTGGGCGCGCAGGATTACATTCTCAAACCTTTCGATTTTGATGACGTTTTGTTGAAAGTGCAACGCATCATTCGTCAAAAAGAAATCCTGCTGGAAAATAAATTACTGCGCCGCGAAATCCACGGACGTTACGATTTCAGCAACATCATCGGCCAAAGTCCGCAAATGCAAAAAGTTTTCAATTTGATTCGCAAAGTGGCCAAAACCAAAGGCAATGTTTTGATTACGGGTAAGAGCGGAACGGGTAAGGAATTGGTGGCCAGGGCGATTCATTTTAACAGCGATCGTGCCAATAAACCGTTTGTGCCCATTAACTGCGGGGCTATTGTGGGCACATTAATGGAAAGCGAATTTTTCGGGCACAAAAAAGGTTCGTTTACGGGCGCCATTCAGGATAAAGACGGTTATTTTAAAATGGCCGACGGCGGAACTCTGTTTTTGGATGAGGTGGGCGATATTCCTTTGCCGTTGCAGGTTAAATTGCTGCGCGCGATTGAAGAAGGAACCATTATGCCGGTGGGAGCCACCGAGCCCATTGAAGTGGATGTACGCATTATTGCCGCCACCAACCGCGATTTGCTCAGGGATACGGAAGAAGGCCGTTTCCGCGAAGATTTGTATTACCGTTTAAATGTGGTGGAAATCAAACTGCCCTCATTAAACGAGCGCCGCGAAGACATCCCGCTTTTGGTGGATCACTTCATTAAAAAATACAATAAGGAACTCAAACGTAATATTTTGGGCACCGATAACGAGACCATGCGCATTTTGATGAACTATCCGTACAAAGGCGGCATCCGTGAACTGGAAAATGTGATTGAACGCGCCTTGATTTTGTGCGAAGGTGCGTACATTACCAAACAGGATTTACCGCCGAATATGATCGGTGAAGAGTTTGACGAAGGTATGCCCGATCGATTGAAAGATGCGGTTGCCACTTTTGAAAAACGCCATATCATCAATATTTTAAAGCGAACGGATAACGACAAGGAAAAGGCGGCTAAAATTTTAGACATAAGTCTTTCATCCCTTTATCGCAAAATGGATGAATTAAACATAAAAAAATAAACTCTGATTAAGGAGGAAATCATGATTAGAAGAGAAGACGCTCTCGCCTATCATCGCGAAGGGCGTAAAGGAAAAATTGAGGTGATTAACACCAAACCGTG
>JALWEA010000091.1 GCA_027039465.1 Calditrichia bacterium
GATTGCTATCAGTCCAAAAACATTTGTCATCTGACTGATAGCAATCAGTCAGATGACTACTGCTAATTCAATACCAAAAATTTGCCGTTTTGCCGCACAATATTGCGAATGGTTTGCCCGTTGGCAGCCAGTCGTTTTACCACGTCTTTCAATTCTTTCCCATTTGCGGCAACGCCCAATACTTCATGATTCTTCAACAACGCGCCCATTCCGCCGACTTTTTTCACAAAGTCACCTTCCACTTGTACCGTGCGGGCATTGGCCAGGCCAAGTGTAAACAGGTTCACGAAAAATGTTCCCACATCCGATTTGATGGTAATGGTCAAATTAATGGCCATATCGGCATCGGAGTTTGCCAGACGGTCTGCAATGATTTCATAAACATCAAAGGAACTGGTGTAGTCGAAGGTAATCATTTTACTTTCGGTGAAATGAGAAATTACTTTTACTTTTTCGGGCGGATTGTTGAGCAATAACGGCATGGAGCCTTTTCCACTGATCTTTGCAATGGTACAACTGCTCATCATAACGGTTAAGCCGAACAGTAAAACCATGGAAATTAGGACGGTAAGCTTTTTCATATAAACCCCCTTTAGGTTGGTACAACTTTGATGTTAATTAAGAAAAACTTCATAAATATAAGCGCAGGTAATGAAATTAGCAATAAAAAAGCGGAGCTGTCAAAAAACAACTCCGCTTTATGATGATTTAATTTATTAGTACATTCCGCCCATACCGCCCGGCGCAGGAGGCATCGGTTTTTCAGGTTCCGGTTTTTCCGTAATCATAGCTTGGGTCATCAGCAACAAGCCGGAAACGGAAGCCGCATTTTCCAAAGCGCTGCGGGTAACTTTTGTCGGGTCAATAACGCCGGCTTTCAACAAGTCCTCATATTTCTCGGTTTGCGCGTTGAAACCGTAAGCGCCTTCATGTTCCTTAATATTGTTTACAACAACCGAGCCTTCAAAACCTGCGTTTTCGGCAATCATGCGTACCGGTTCTTCCAAAGCACGACGAACGATATCCATACCGATCTTTTCGTCGCCTTCCAATTTCAGATCATCCAGCGCTTTAATGGAGCGTAACAAAGCAACGCCACCACCCGGAACGATACCTTCTTCCACAGCAGCGCGGGTTGCGTGCAAAGCGTCTTCCACGCGCGCTTTCTTTTCTTTCATTTCAACTTCGGTAGCCGCACCGATCTTAATCACAGCAACACCACCGGCTAATTTAGCCAAGCGTTCCTGCAATTTTTCACGATCGTAATCGCTGGTCGTGGTTTCGATCTGAGCCTTAATCTGGTTCACGCGTGCTTTGATATCTTCCGTAGAACCGGCACCTTCAACGATGGTGGTGTTGTCTTTATCTACGGTAACACGTTTGGCCTGACCCAAATCATCCAAAGTTGCGTTTTCAAGTTTCCAACCGGCTTCTTCGCTGATCACACGGCCGCCGGTCAATACGGCGATGTCTTCCAACATGGCTTTTCTGCGATCGCCGAAGCCGGGAGCCTTAACGGCGCAAACACGCAAGGTGCCGCGTAATTTGTTAACCACCAAAGTCGCCAAAGCTTCGCCTTCGATATCTTCGGCAATGATCAATAAAGGTTTGCCCTGCTGAGCAACTTTTTCCAAAACAGGCAACAAGTCTTTCATTGCGCTGATCTTTTTATCGTAGATCAGAATGTACGGATCTTCCAGAACGGCTTCCATTGTTTCGGAATCGGTTACGAAATAAGGAGAAACATAACCGCGGTCGAACTGCATACCTTCAACGACTTCCAATGTTGTTTCAATGGATTTGGCTTCTTCAACGGTAATGACGCCGTCTTTACCGACCTTTTCCATGGCATCGGCAATCAAGTTACCAATCGCTTCGTCGTTGTTTGCGGAAATAGCGCCGACTTGAGCGATTTCCTTTTTACCGGAAACTTCACGGGACATTTCTTTTAAATGTTCGACAACTTTTACGATCGATTTGTCAATGCCGCGTTTCAGAGCGGTGGGGTTAGCACCGGCAACAACATTTTTCAGACCTTGAGTAAAAATAGCCTGCGCCAAAACGGTTGCGGTTGTTGTTCCGTCACCGGCGATATCGCTGGTTTTGGAAGCAACTTCTTTAACCATCTGAGCGCCCATGTTTTCAAACGGGTCTTCCAATTCGATTTCTTTGGCTACCGTTACCCCATCCTTTGTAACGGTCGGTGCACCAAACTTTTTATCAATAACCACATTACGTCCTTTGGGACCAAGGGTGATTTTAACGGTTTTGGCAAGAATGTCGATTCCGTCTTTAATCTTATTGAGGGCATTTACCTCAAATTCAAACATCTTAGCTGCCATCTACTTTATCCTCCATTTTTATGGTTTAAACACTTAAATACGTTTTTTCAGATATTGTTAGATATTTGCCCGACTCTAAAAGTTACATTTTTTTTGAGAGAAAAAATTTATTCTTTAAAAATCAGTAACTTAGTTTTAGCACTCTGATTTTCGGAGTGCTAATTTATTAACAGCAAGATACATTTGCAAGTTTTCATTCTCAATGCGCTTGCATTTTGTTTTAGCGGGCACACACAAAATGCAAGATCGTGAAATATATTTATTTATTGGGTTAATTAGCCGAAAATTCAATACCGAAATAAAATTAGACTATTTGCCGTAAATTTTGTACATTTGCAGCCAACTTTTTACTTAAAATCCCGTAGTAGGTCGATATGGCAAAACTTAAAATTGGATTGGTTTTAGGAGGGGGCGGGGCTAGAGGACTGGCGCACATCGGGGTGATTAAAAAACTGAAGGAATTTGGGCTTCCGATCGACGTTATTACCGGAGCCAGCATGGGGGCAATTATCGGCGCGGCTTATGCCCAAACGCTGGACATTCAATATATTGAATCAAAATTCAGGGAGTTTATTACCGGCAAAGAATATCAATCCGTTAAAGGGCGGGCCATCAATTTAAATGAGCGCAAGCCGGATAGTTTTTTGCATTACATCAGTACGGTCGTCAAGAGAAGAATTATCATCAACCTGGCAGCGAACCGGGTTAGTTTGATTCAGGATAAATTTTTAAAGAATAGCATCGCGCAGCTTCTGAAAGATATTCATATTGAAGCGTTAAAAATTCCTTTTGCCTGTACGGCGCTCGATTTGGTTTCCGGAAAAGAAGTGGTTTTCCGCCGGGGCAGCGTACTGAAAGCGGTACGAGCCAGCGCCTCGATCCCTGGGTTTTTACCGCCGGTGGATGAGAACGGCAAACGCCTGGTTGACGGAGCGGCCATTAACAATTTTCCCACTCAGGCCGCTAAAGACCTTGGGGCCGATTTTCTAATCGCCTGCGATGTCTCTCCCGAATTGGAACCGGAACCTCCTTTAAATAATGTCATTGATATTTTTATTCGGGCACATCATGCTGCTATTTCCCGTTTGAACCAATTGTTGGTCAAAGATGCCGATATCGTTTTAAAACCGGAAATCGGAGGCATTAATTGGACTGAATTCGAACAGATCGACACGTTAATCAAACAAGGTGAAGCTGAGGTCGATAAACACATTCATGAAATAAAAAAACGCTATAAACGAATGCATTACCCGTGGAATCGGATTAAACGAAGAAAGAAACAATGATGAAAAGAGCATTGGTGCTGATTTTAGACGGGGTTGGTGTGGGAGCATTGCCCGATGCCCGACAATACGGAGACGAAGGTAGCAACACTTTAGGTAATCTGGCCGAAGCAATCGGCGGTTTGCACTTGCCGAATCTGGAAAAATTGGGTTTGGGCAAAATTATTCCTATTAAAGGATTGGATGCTAACATAGATGCTTTGGCAAATTACGGTAAAATGAATGAGGTTTCGGCCGGAAAAGACTCGACGAGCGGTCACTGGGAAATTGCCGGACTTATTTTGGATAAACCGTTTCCCACCTATCCGAACGGGTTCCCGAAAGAAATCTTAAATGAATTTACACGCCGTACGGGGTACGAAGTTTTGGGCAATAAACCGGCTTCCGGAACGGAAATCATCAAGGAATTAGGCGAAGAACATTTGCGCACCGGAAAATTAATTGTTTACACCTCGGCGGATTCGGTCTTTCAGATTGCCGCGCACGAATCACTTGTTCCGGTCGGGAAACTGTATGAAGTTTGCCAAATAGCTAGAGAAATACTCCGCGGTGAGCATGCCGTAGGCCGGGTGATTGCCCGACCGTTTATCGGTGAAAATTCCGATAACTTTGTACGCACGCCGCGCAGAAGAGATTTTTCCTTGAAACCACACAAACCCATTTTGCATCAAATACTCAAGGAACATGGGTGGCCGGTGGTTTCCATCGGTAAAATTTATGATTTGTATGCCGGTGTCGGCATCACCAAAGCAATTAAAACCCATGACAATGCCGAAGTGATGGAATCGATTTTAAGGGAACTTAAAGAGACCGATCGCGGTTTCATCATGGCTAATTTGGTGGATTTCGATATGCTTTGGGGACATCGTAACGATATTCACGGATTCTACAATGGGTTAAAGGAATTCGATGTGTGGTTACCCGAATTTTTAAATGGATTAAAAAATGATGACTTGGTTATCATCACAGCCGATCATGGCAATGATCCGACGACGCCGAGCACCGACCATTCGCGTGAATATGTGCCTTTGCTTGTTTATGGTCAGGGATTTAAAAAGAATGTTGATTTGGGCACACGAAAAACCTTTGCGGATGTTCAGGCAACTTTGGCCGAATATTTCGAAATTCCCAAAACGGATGCGGGCGAAAGTTTTTTGTCCCAAATAACAATTTAACAAATCCAATATATGATACTAAAATTAAAGAAACCCGATTTGCAGACGGGTGCCAAAGCGTTAATGCAAAAATTCGGCCGACAATTTAACAAGGCCAATAAGAAATCGATTGAGCTAACGCAAGTTAGTAAAATCAAGGTGGAGATTCTGAGCGTTAAGCGTGAGATTGAAGAAAAGTTATTGGAGCTTGGCGGGCGAACTTATGAAAAATTGAAGACAGAGCAAGATTCGAATCTGTTAAAAATATTACCAATTCGGCATTTGACCGAACAATTGAAGGAATTAGAAGCGGAA
>JALWEA010000092.1 GCA_027039465.1 Calditrichia bacterium
GTGAAGCCTTAAAGGGCGTTTCTTTTGAGATTTTACCGGGCAAAAAGAATGTTTTGGTCGGTAAAAGCGGAGCGGGCAAGAGCACGGTTTTTAATCTTTTGCTGAAATTCCTGCAACCGACGGCAGGAATCATTCGCATTAACGGTCAATCGTTAGCCGAGTTACCTCCGGAGTCCTGGTATCGTTGGATTAGCTGGGCACCGCAAAAGCCCTATCTGTTTCACGACAGCATTGCCCAGAACATTCGTTTGTCCAAACCCGAAGCAACGGACGAAGAAGTGGTACAGGCCTGTCGCATGGCACGCTTGCACGATTTTATCGAACAATTACCCGAACAATACAATACGATTGTCGGGGAGCAGGGAGCGCGACTCAGCGGCGGGCAGGCGCAACGTGTGGCATTGGCACGGGCCTTTCTAAAAGATGCTCCGATTATTCTGCTGGATGAACCGACTTCCAACCTGGATCCGCAATTGGATGCCGAAGTACAGGAAATTCTCAAACAATTCGGATCGGACAAAACGCAATTCGTGATTGCCCATCGTTTAAACACCGTACGGCAGGCCGATTACATCATTGCCCTTGCCGATGGTCAGGTAGCGGACGTCGGAACTTATGATGAACTTAGTCAGCCCGGGCGTTATTTTGCCGATCTTCAATTGCAAACGGAAGGTGGTCGGTTATGAAGACCATCTTTCGTTTGTTGAAATTGGTGTGGCCTTACAAAAAGTGGATCGGCCTTTCCGTACTTTTAGGACTAATCACCGTGGGTAGCGGCATTGGATTAATGATGACCTCCGCTTTTATTATTTCGGCGGCGGCCCTGCATCCTTCCATTGCCGAATTGCAAGTGGCCATTGTCGGCGTGCGTTTTTTCGGCATTAGTCGCGGTGTATTTCGTTATTTGGAACGTCTGGTTTCCCACGATACCACCTTCCGCCTTTTGAGCCGTTTTCGGGTCTGGTTCTATCAAAAATTGGAGCCTTTGGTACCGGCGCGTACTCTGTACATGAAAAGCGCCGATCTTTTACAACGCATCATCGGCGATATTCAAAATTTGGAAAACTTTTACGTGCGCGTTGTGGCGCCACCGGCTGTGGCAATTACCGTAGCTTTGTTGATGATCCCTTTATTGGGCATGTTTCATTTCAAATATGTCACCATATTTCTGATCTTTTATGCGATTGCCGGTACCGTGATTCCGTTGTTCAGTTTGCAGCTTAGCCGCGGCTTGGGCAAGCGCATTGTCAACCTGCAAAGCGAACTCAATATTGCCATTGTGGATAATGTTAAAGGATTGCGGGAATTGCAGGTGTTCGGCGGAACAGACAAACAGCAGGCCAAAATCGATGCCCTGAATGCCCGCATAAATCGTTTGCAAAAGAAGATGCACATTATCGATGCCTTGAATCAGGGCTTTATAACTTTGCTGATGTTCGCCACAGTAGTCACCATTTTAATTGCGGCCATTCCCGCCGTTACGCAGGGGAATTTGAAGGGCGTTTATTTGGCCGTGCTTGTTTTAGGGACTATGGCCGCTTTCGAGGCCGTTTTACCTCTACCTACGGCTTTTCAATTTTTAGATTCCAATATTGCGGCTGCGCAGCGTTTGTTTGGTATTATCGACAGTAAACCGATGGTCGAAAATTTAC
>JALWEA010000093.1 GCA_027039465.1 Calditrichia bacterium
ACCAAATCCTTGTCGATTTCAGACGAACGGAACCAGATAAGTTGCATATTGCGCACAAAATTCGGCACGGCTTTTTGAAAACGCGGCAAAAATGTTACCTCGTCTTCAAACAACCGATTAAGGTTTTGATGATATCCGTAGCGGCTCATTAATTTAGCCCAAACAATCATTTTCGAATGGGATGTTTCGGTAATGAGCTTCAATTTCTCTTTAAACGCCGCATATTGTTTGTTTAACATACGATGCGAAAGATAGTTCATAAAAGCTTGCTTTATTTTAACCCATTTGCGCACTACTTCATTTGCGGCTCCCGCATCGAGATAAAAATGTAATTCGGAAGCATAAGTCGGGCGAAAAGCGGCGGCTAAGGCCGAAAACATGGATTCCGTATAAATTTTATTGGCTAGAACTTTTTTATTTAAAAATTGTTGCCATAAAAATTCAAAGAATAAAAATGCGTTCATCTGCGAATCAACTTTTACCTTCCGCAAATTAAAATCAAAGTAAAATTCGTTCCGGCCCAATTGATTGATGGTAAAAATATTGATTTCCCGTAAAGGAGATGGCAGAATTTTAAATTCAAAAGGTAAAACAGATTGTATTTGGCACGTGTCATTTAATGTTAAAACAAACGCCGCTTGCTCTAATCTGCGTGTGGATTCAAAATAAAGGGACATCAAACTGTCGAGCGGGTGTTTTAAAGGACAAGTTTGGGTAAAGGCACTCGGATCGTTTAAGGAATCTTCGGTAGTGGCCTGCGCAATAAAAACCTGATCCAAATTATACACCACCTGGCCGTGAAACGCATACTTTTCTTTTGACGAATCAGCTAAAATATTCTTACTGCCGATCAAATAGATGTCCGTCGTCGGCAGATCCTGTGCCGGAGCATTTTGTGACCAAAGCAAAAGTGAAAAGAATAAAAACAGATAATATTTCAAAATAGACCGTTTCATTTGCCCGGCAACCTCCCAAAGTGCATGCGCTTTAGAAAGGCATTGAATTTCAGCCGCAAAATTTTCGGATCGGGATTTTCCCTCACGGTAAACAAAGCATCCGGCTGTCCCGTGTAGGCAGTTGACAACAATCTGAAGAATCCTTTCCGATCCGCATCGTCAAACATCCATTTCAAATCGTAAAAATAATGCTGCCGATACCAATGCATAAAAAAGGTATCGAAACGATCGGACAACCAATGTTTTAAGGTATCCGACAAAACGTCCGCTTTGTTTCCGCGCAGCAAACGAACATTGACCGGCTGCCCGCAGTCCGAAAGCGGAGCAAAAAGTCGTAACGGTAAACCTCGGTCACCTTTGGCTAAAATTTGTTTTAACTCTTCAATATTGAATCGCCAAAAGGTAAAAGCCCAATACCAGTCCATCGGATCGGATTTGATTTTTTCAGGTAATGTTTCTTTTGTTCCTAAAATTTCGGAAATCCGTACCGCCGAATTCACGGTTCGAAACAAATCGAAATTACCCGCAATATATAGATACACATTTTGCCTTAAGGATACGCTGTTTACAAAATGTTCGAATGCACTGAATTTAATTCCATTAACAATTTTTTTAATGGAATCATTGGGAACGATAAAATTGGCCAATTGAGCTTTTTTCAGTATTTGATTACGGCTTCTCAAAGGGAATCTCAGAAGCCGCACTTTACCCAAAAACGGTTTTAAAATCGTTTTAATATTTTTATTGAAGTAAATGGAAGTGGTTTTAAAATTCAGATATTGTTCGCTCCACGGATCATAAACCGACTCGGGCATATCTTCCAAAGGAAACAGACGCACAACGCCATCCATTGCGGATAATTTTTGCTCGATATTGCCCAAATAGGCATTGACGTAAATCTGCTTTGCAATGTCATTTTTAAAGGAGCGTTTGTCAACCAAAATTTGTACGGAAACGGCATCGGCTTCGGGAACGGAGGAAAGAATGAGCGTAATACCGGAGGGCAGGCGGTGAATCAACGGCGGAGCTTCCGCCGAAACCGATTGAACAATACCTCCTAAAAATAGCCAGAAAAACAAGATTATTAACGTCTTTTTCATGTTCAAAAATAACAATTTTCACGGCAACGAACAAATAAAGATGTGTGAGAACCAGATGCCATTTTGAGGCACTGAACCATGGCTGGCGCCACGGATTATTAGGGCAGTGACATGGATTTAAGTAAAGGGCTGTCATTGCGAACGATCCTGCGAGCCTGCGAGCAGGAGAGTGAAGCAATCCCTTCCAAGCCAGCAGCGGCCATAAATGATGTTAGGGATTCTTCATTCCGCTGCGCTCCATTCAGAATGACAGCCTAACACATGTCTATAGTAAACGTTGGAATTGTATGAGGAGCAACATGTCGGTTGCGTCATCTGACTGATTGCTATCAGTCAGATGACATTTTGTTTTGGGACTGATAGCAATCAGTCCCAAAAACAGAAGCGCCGAATTTTAAAGAATGATCTTAAACCGATGCATCAGCCGCATTTTTGCCCGACGATTTTGTACGAACAACGACCCGATAGCCTGCCCTTTGTAACTCAGGGCAAAATAACCGTCCTCGGCCTCGGGAACCGAAGTCATTCCGGTTTTGAACAACTCCAAAAGTCGCGGTTCGCCAAGGGTCAAATGACGCTTGGTAATAAATCGGCTGAAATACTGAATGCTGTCATTAGGCAGTTTCCAGCCGCTGATACGTTTTTCACCCAACAGCAATCCGGCATTCAAAAAATTCTCTTCGGGAATTTCCGTGATTTGATTATAAACCATCCACAAACGATCACGGGTTTTAATAAAGCGATAATTCGGCCATTGCTCTTCCGGAATGCCCCACTGCTCGGAAATTTGTTGTAGCCCCTGGGCCACCTCGGGATCGTCGTGAGCAATGGTTTTAAATGTTTTGGGCTTAGCCCTCTCCTTGCGCTTTTTCCCGATCTTGCGCAATTTGATCACAAAAAAACCTTCCATATCGTGCACATGCGGGAAAATGCGAATGGCGTTTTGCATTTCCGGCGTAAATTTTTGGCCGTTGTATTCGGTAAAGCCAGGCAAAAACCGTTCGTGCCAATGCGCTTCCAGCGGCACAATCTCAAGCGGATATTGATCCAGCATGAACTGAATCAAAGCTTCATTTTCTTCCGGTGCAATGGAGCAGGTGGAATAGACCATTTCTCCGCCGACCTTCAACGCTTTGTAAGCGGAAATTAACAACTGACGCTGTTTTTCGATGATCTTTTGCATGCGGCGCTGCGTCCACCATGAATACACCTCCGGATGAGAATGAATAATCCCCAAAGCCGTACACGGCGCATCCAAAAGCACCTTGTCAAAATATTCCGGCAAAAGATTTCCAATGCGCTCCCCTTGCTGGCGATAAACCGCATAATTCACCGCGCCCACTTTTTGAATATTCGTATTCAAGGCCTGCAATCGTTTCAGCGAAAAATCATTCAATACCAGAAAGCCCTTGTTTTCCATCAGGGCTGCTATCTGCGTAGATTTACTCCCCGGAGAAGCCGTCATATCCAAAACGCGATGATCGGGTTGCGGATTTAAAACCAACGGCGGTATTTGTGAAGAAACGCCCTGATAATAAAATTTACCCAGAAAAAAATCGATGGTTTGGCTTAAGGGTAAAAAATCGTCCTCAATAATTAATCCCAAAGGATTAAAGGAAACCTCTTTAAACGAAACACCCAATTCCCGCAGTCGCGCTTCCACTTCCTGTTTGCTTGTTTTCAGAGTATTAACGCGAATCGCTCTCGGCTCCGGTTTGGCGTTCCAAAAAGCCGTAATTTGATCACCTAAAATCGATTTCAAATATGCTTTTAATTGTTTGTTTTCTTCCATGACCATAGCTTTCTGAGATTAAATGAAAATGCACCCTTTAAAAACAAAAATAACCGAATGCGCATCTTCGGTTATCCGGTTTAAACTTTTTGAAAAAATGTTTTTCTTATTTTATTCCCATTAAAAGCTTTACCCTAAAATTGCAAAGGTAAAGGCTAACCAAAAATATTTGAAATTTACAAGAATAATTTATTCCCCCTTAATGCCCCTTCCCTGAGATATCAGGGAAGGGGCCAGGGGATGGGTTAAAAAATAAAAATAAAAACAAAAATAAACTTAGATACAAACTCTCGGGTTTCGAAGCCCAGAATCTATCTTCGTTTAAATTCAAATTAAAAGTAACAGCCTAAACTCAGGGTAACGTTTCAGATGGTTGGTAAATTTCTATCAGCTTCCCTGTGAAAAGGCCAATTCCCCGCCGAATTCCTTGCGGATTTTGTAATAATGATGGCGCATCAGGCGATTGGAATTGGTATGAATTAAAGCCAGAAAATATTCAAAACGAATGATTCTCCTTGGAATTTTGACTTTTTCCGGATTCAGCAAGGCAAGGGTATTTCTTTGAATCAGTTCCAAAGTTCGTAGCGCCCAAAACACGGGCAACGAACAAAAAAGCCGAATTCCGGTTTCTTTTTTGGGAATCAACTGAATGTAATCAAAAGCCCGATCCAGATGCCTGACAGCCGTAAGAATCAGTTCGTTGAACAATTCCTGAGCCTTGTCCGCATTTTCCTGCTCAAAAATGCTTTCGCGCGTCAGGCGATATTTCTGTAATAATTCATCGGGAATGTAAGATTGCCCGCGCCGCAAATCCGAGGCCATATCACGAATGATATTGACCAACTGCAATCCTTTTCCGAACGATTCCGCCAACTGTTCTAATTTCTTTTTCAAAGGCGGTGTAATTTTATTGGAATAGTAGGAAAACAACTCGGTCAACAAATAACCGACCGTTCCGGCTACATAATAAGTGTATTCATCCAATTCTTTCATCGACTTCAAAAAACTGTACGTCCGATTCTCACCGGACTGAGCGTATTTCCGCATTCCCAAAGACATCTCGGCTACCCAACGCGCGATAAACGACCGCATGGAAGGCGTAAAGGTAAAATAGACATCCAAAACAATCGGCAAATGATGCGCTAATTTTTCATCATCCGTATTCTCGGGTAGCGCTTTGAGTTGTTGCATAAATGTATTAAGCGTTTTTTCTTTGTCCGAACCCTTAAAGA
>JALWEA010000094.1 GCA_027039465.1 Calditrichia bacterium
GATTTGTTCCAACACATCAATGGCTTCGCGTAATTTGGCCGGTGAAATTTGCAGCAGGCTTTTGAGTGAGTTTTTTAATTGACTGGATGAAATATCTTTGGTTCTGGGTAAATATATTACCTCACAATATTCTTTCAGATCATCAAACTTCCCTTGCCAGTCGCTGCCCATAACCAGAATATCCACATTGTACTTTCGAATATCTTCGACCTTTTGCTCCCAACTTTCTTCGGGAATCACCAAATCCACATAACGAATGCTTTGTACGATCTCCGCCCGTTGTTCGTAAGGAATAATCGTTCGCTTGCCCTTTTGGGCGTTAAAAGCATCGGTGGAAACGCCGACAATCAAACGATCTCCCAGCTCTCTGGCTCTTTTCAGCAAACGCACATGGCCCACATGAAATAAATCAAATGTACCGTAAGTAATAACCGTTTTCCCGCTCATATCAACCTCAATTCAACCGAAATTGTCATTTGTGAAATCTATGGGATTTTTTATTTACTTTCAAATAAGGAAGGCCGGTTTGCAGGAAAGTTCTACTCCCCGAAACGATACTGCTTGGTTAGCCAATATTCTACTTTACTTTGGTTTAGCCGGATGACCTCCCATCGTGATTTTCGTGCGGCTTCGATGACGCGTTTCAGACAGATGGGATTGCCCGTACTGTTGGAAATCACCTTAAAATCTTTCATCCGTCCGTCGGTATCAATCAACAAACGCAAAGTCACTTCGCCGTGAACTTTCAGGTCATCCACTCGCGGCAGGACTTCCACAATTTGCCTCGGAATATAAGGCAGGTCATCTTCACTCAACGGAACATCGGTGCTAATTTCTCCTTTTGCCGAAATGTTAGAGGATGATTTCAAAGGAATTTCCTGCAAAATTTCAATATCATCGCTGGGTACGGGAACCGAAGGCCGCACCGGCGGCGGAGCCTGCTGTTTAACCCGTTGGATGGTTCTGGGAATTTGGATCATGCGGATTTGCTGATGCGGCACCGGCGGCAATTCAATAGCAACCGAACCGATTTTGGGAAAATTCCAAAAGAAAATAATCAAAAAAAGCAAAACAATAACAATGCTGAATTCCAATCGGACTCTTTGATTCCATTGATTTATCTTGAACATGGACAATGATCGATTTTGTTTTTACTCATACCGCAGCCTTTTTAAACACCAAAAAATCAAATAAATGTAGCGCAATTAACGGCTTGTATTTTTAACGTCGGAGTTAAATAAAATATCCGTAATGATGCCATCGAAAGGATATTCCAACATTTTTCGGTACATTTGTTCATTGCTGATTGTCCAAACGAAAACTTCCTTACCCAGTTTTTTTGCTTTTTCCAAAAAAGATTCGTTGATCAAATGATAATGCGCGTGCCACGCTTCGGCCTTGATCAGCAAATCCAAACTTTGGTGCAGCCATGGCAAGTTTCGGAACAAATAACCGATGCGCACCTCCGGATAGCGTTTTTTAAAAATCAGCAAAAACAAAGGATTAAAAGCCGAAAACCAAACCTGATCCAAAACCCCGTGCCGTTTAACCGTTTTTACCAAAGCATCCGCAAGATTAAAATAGTCGGTCATAAATGTTTTTACGTCTAAGTTCAAAGGAACCGTTCCTTTAAATTCTTCAAGGAATTCATCCAGCGTGCACACGATATCGCTTGCCTGGGATTCGAATAGGTTGAAACGCAATTCCTTCAATTCCCGTAAGCTCGTGAAAATAACCGGTTTTAACTGATGAAAATGGTGCCAGAGAAAATTATCATGGAACAGCACCACTTCCCCGCTGGCGCATAAGCGGACGTCAACTTCCAATGCGGAAGCCCCATGCTGTAACGCCAGTTTTCCGGCGGCAATGGTATTCTCCGGAGCTAAAGTATGTGCACCTCGATGTGCAACAATCAATGGTTTCTTATCGGTCATTTTACCAAAATAAAATTAAAATTAAGAGTCCACAAAACTACCAAGCCGGTTAGGACGATAAGAGCAGCCCAGTAGATAAATTTACTTTTCCATGAATGACAAAGTATGTCTTGCCCTAATTTGGCATACACAACACCGGAAGCCAAAATCGTAAAATAACTCAATAAAATAAATGCGTTTAACAAAGAATCCGGAATGCGAATTAAAAATAAAATTCCGGTAAAAGCGATAACCGTCGTGTTGAGCTTGCCCCAAAAATTGGCCGGGGTGGGATGCCCTAATTTTCTAAAAATCAAGCCGCCCATAATAATGATCATTAAATCGCGATAAATGAGAAAAACAGCCAACGGTACGGGAAAACCGCGGTAAACAATTAAAATGATCAATCCCAAGCCAAGGCAAATTTTATCTGCCAAAGGATCAAGTACCTTTCCCAAGTCGGTAACCTGATGCCGCTTTCGACTGATATAGCCGTCAAGAAAATCCGTCGAAGCCCCCACGATCGCCACGATAATCACCCAAAAATTTGCGCTCGGCGTATTCAGCCGGATCAAATAATAAATGGGAATCATGAAGAATAAACGTGAAATACTGAGCAGATTGGAAAGATAAAAAAATTCTTTCTTTTCAATTTTCATAGGTCACCTGTCGATATAATAAACACATAATTGAAAATAAATCATTCCCCGATTCAAGGCAAAAATAATTGCAAATTAGTAGTTTATGGCATTATTTAAATTAGAAATGATTTGAATAAATTCTTATATTATTTCAGAATTGATCGATAAGATACCTATAAGCAGGTAGGTATCTGTCCCAAGTTTAATTGAGCATTTAATAAACGAAGGATCGTTTGTTTTGCATCATTTTTCATCCATGCCCCACGTCGAGCAAGTTGTCAATTTGGCTATTAAGGGAGGCGTGCGGGAATGATTATTCGTTACATCGAATTATCCGGTTTTAAAGGTATTGATCAAACCAAACGCATCCGGCTTGAAAATTTGAGTCATCCTTCCTCCGCACGTCTCAGTCAGCCCGATAAACTTTTCCTATACAAAGCTATTTACGGCATCCTTTTCGGTTTCAATGAATGGCAAAAAGAATATTTCCGCGGCGATCCGAAGAAAAATCGAACGTTTACCGGATTCATTCGTGCCGAAATCGATGATAAGGAAGTTCTCATTGACCGTGATTTTGAGACCGACTTTATTGCTTTTGTTCTAGTGCAAAACAAACGTTTTAAAACCATATACCAAGGAAAAGATCATCTACTTAACGGTAGCCATCGGGTTTATTTGAATTCCATTAAAGCATTCATTCCTCGATTTTTCGATCATTTAAATGAATTGCTTTCGGGAAATACCCTAGAAGACGAACTAATCGATGAGTCGATCGAAATCCTGAAAGCCGTGCCTGATGATCCCGATCTTTTTAATGAAGAAGCAACCGGAGCACGGACGCCGAACTTACGATTGTACATTCCGGAACATAAACGTACCATTGTGGGCGAATCGGTTGTATTGCGCTACCCGCATTTATTCTTTGAGGTATTCAGCAAAGCCAATAAACCGATATTTTTGTGGGAAGTAAAACCGGACATGAGCCCGGGGCCTTGCATTCTTGCCAACAAGGCGGCTTGCGAAATGACCGGTTATTCGATGGAAGAATTGAAATCATTGACCTTTACTGATCTCAAATCCCCCGCTTCCAAGCATAAAATGCAGGAATTGCTTAAGGAATTAATCGCCAAAGGACAATTGAACATCGAATTGGAAAATGTGACCAAAGATGGTCGTGTTATTCCGGTGAACGTTGATGCGCATACCTTTTTCATTGAAGGGCAGCGGGTTATTCTGTCCATTGTCGAAGATATTTCACAGCGGAAACAGATGGAAGAAAAGTTGAAGAATTCCCATGAAAAATACAAAGCCCTCTTCGAAAACGCACGTAATGCCGTCCTTTTGTTAGATAAAACAAAAATCTTGGACTGCAATCCGGCAATGGAGACCTTTATCGGGTTGCCTAAAGATGAAATTATCGGCAAGAATTTGGAGGATTTTTGCGTTGAGATCATTTCCGAAACCACGGAAGTGAATGCCAAACTAAAAAACTTTATTCAAATAGTGCTGACCGGAGGGCGGAAATGCTTTCAAAGCAAATTCAAACATGGGAACGACAAAACCATTATCGGAGATGTTTGTCTGACGCCTTTACGGTTGCAGGAAAAATATTACGTTCAAGCCATTATTCACGATTTAACCGAATTTTATAAAGTTAAAGAGGAATTGAAAAATCGGAATATTCAATTTGAGAACTTCTTTAACAATACGCTTGTGGGCATTTGGCGGGTCGCATTCCCCGAGCCGATTCCTATCGATTTACCGGCGGAAACAATTGCCGAAAAAATTCTCCGTGAAGGGAAATTTACCGAATGTAATCATGCATTTTTAGAAATGTACCAAATTGAGGATTCGAATGAAATAATCGGACACACTCCGGAAGAACTCAGTACGGATTTTAGCCAAAGCATTAATCGAATTACCGAATTTGTTAAAAACGATTTTAAAGCGGATTTAGTGGAAAATGTGGAAAAATCTCCGAACGGCCAACTCCGCTTTTTCAATAATTCTTTTGTCGGACACGTACAAGACGGAAAACTGCATTGGGTTTGGGGTTTGCAAATTGATGTTTCCGAAAAGAAAAAATTAGAAGAGCAATTTTTACAGGCTCAAAAGATGGAAGCCATCGGGATGTTGGCCGGAGGTATTGCCCATGATTTCAACAACATTTTAACGGTCATTAACGGTTACAGCGATATGCTGATTCGTAAAATGGATCCGGACAATCCGCTTTTAAAATATATTACACATATTCGCAGAGCCGGAGAACGGGCTTCCCATTTGACTAGTCAACTACTCTCTTTCAGCCGAAAACAGGTTTTTCAAACCAAGTCCATCAACCTGAATAAAATCATTTCCAATATGATCTCCATGATCCAACGGATTATCGGGGAGCATATCGAAATTATTACCCGTCTTTCGACGAACATCGATCTCATTAAATTCGATGAGAGCAAGATCGAGCAAATTATTATGAATATGATTGTCAACGCGAAAGACGCCATGCCAACCGGAGGTAAACTGTTCATCGAAACCCGCAATGTTTATTTGGACGATGAATATTGCGAACGCCATCCCGAAGCTAAGCCAGGTGAATACGTTTTGCTTTCCATTACGGATACCGGGCATGGCATGACCGACGAAGTTTTGGAGCATATTTTCGAGCCCTTTTTTACAACCAAAGAAAAAGGATCGGGTACGGGTCTCGGATTGGCTACGGTTTACGGTATCATCAAGCAGGCTAACGGGCATATTTCGGTGCGAAGTCAGGAAGGGCAAGGAACGACCTTCTTCCTTTATTTTCCCAGATCGGCGGAAACGGAAGCCGAGGTGGTTACCACTGATGAGGGTACCATTTTATTGAACGAATTGAAAGGGAACGAGACCATTTTGGTGGTTGAAGACGATGAAACCGTACGGCAGGTGGTTGTCGAAACATTGAGTAATCACGGCTATCATGTCATTGAGGCCACAAACGGTAACGAAGCTCTGGAAATTTACGCATTGCACGCCGACAAAATCGATCTCATTATTTCCGATGTGGTCATGCCTCAAATGGACGGCAAAAAATTCCGCAAGAAAATCCTTGAAACCAATCCCGAGTGTAAATTTATTTTCATGTCCGGCTACACGGATACCAGCGTCATGGGATTCGACGAATTGGATTCCGTGGAGTATTTGCAAAAACCTTTTAAACTCACCGAATTGCTCCGTAAGCTGCGAATTATTTTTAATAAATCCGCACAACCGGTCCGCTAATCCTTTTCCCTTACGCACTTTTTCTGTTTCCCAAGCCATCCGAAGCTTTCTCTTGCTTTTGATTACATTCCAATCTTTAGTAAATTATCAATGTTTAAATTCAAAAAGAAAAAATTAGACGGGACGATAGTCATGATCCATGTACGTCAAAAAACAATGGGTACTTCGGAAAACTTGCAGAGCGCAACGAACAAAGCTTCGCGGAAAACGAACCGTTTAAATGTTACGGCGGTACTGGTTTTAGCCCTTTTAATCTTTAGCACGCTTACTTTTGCCGGTGGCCAAAAATTTGCCGATTTGGGTGATTTCAAACTGCTCAACGGACAGGTCATTAAAAACTGCCGCCTCGGTTATCGCACTTACGGTACCCTGAATGCCCGAAAAGACAATGCCGTGCTCTTCCCGACCTGGTTCGGCGGCCAGAGCAAACATTTGGGTAGGTTCGTCGGGCCGGGAAAATTGATTGACAGTACCCGATATTTCGTTATTGCCGTGGATGCTCTGGGCAACGGCATCTCCTCTTCTCCGTCCAATAGTCGTTTGCAACCTGGAAAACGGTTCCCGCATTTTACCATTGCGGATATGGTTGGATCTCAATACGTGCTGCTCAAAAAGCACTTGCACATTAACCATTTATTTGCGGTTATCGGGGGTTCCATGGGCGGTATGCAAACGTTTGAATGGATCGTACGTTATCCCGATTTCATGGACAAAGCGGTTCCTTATGTGGGCACACCCAAATTCGGTGGTTATGATATTTTGGAATGGAGACAGGCGCTGAATATGATCGAAATCGGAGAACGGCATCATGTACCCGCCGATTCGATTCGCGGCATGCTGAATGCGTTTACAAATCTTTTGGTACGCACTCCGGAATGGATAGCCAAACATTACCAGGCGGATAAAATGGATTCCGTATTTGCCCGCTTTTTCTCAGGCGAACCAAAAATCTTTACCAATGATAATTTCGCCGACCAGGTTCGGGCCATGCTAACCCATGATGTTTCAAAGGATTTCGGAGGCTCTTTAAAAAAAGCCGCCAAACGGGTCAAAGCCAAAGTATTGGTAATCCAGGTACTAACCGATCACATGGTTAATCCCTTAAATGCTCTTGAATTCGCCAAAGACATTCACGCCCAAACAATGACTCTGAATAGCCCGTGCGGACATTTGGGGATTGGGTGTAACTTACAAAAAGTCAGTCGGGCCATTGCCCGATTTTTAGCGGAATGAACGGTATGCAGTCGATAAGTAAACAAACCAACATCATTTACCATCCGATCGGCATCGTACACAGCCCGCACAAAGAACGGGGCAAAGCACCCATCCAGCCCATTTATGCGGACGGCTTTCGCGGCTATTTGGAGATTTTTCCGGAATTTGTCGAAGGACTGGAAGGTCTGGAAATTTTTTCGCACATTTTTGTATTGTTTCATTTTCATCAGGCGCGGTCGTTCAAACTTAAGCTTACTCCGTTTTTTCATGATACGGAACGGGGCATCTTTACCACACGGGCTCCGGAGCGTCCCAACCCGATTGGCCTGAGTTTGTTGCGGCTGGAAAAGGTGACGGATAATAAAATTTACGTTAACGATCTGGATATTTTGGATGGCACACCGGTGCTGGATATTAAACCCTTCACTAAAGGTTTGGACATGCGTACCGAGAGCCGCGACGGGTGGATTGGCCGTATTGATCCGGAAGAAGCGAAGAAAAGGGGACGGAGAGAGAGCAAAAATGACAAATGACAAAGGAAAAAAGAAAAAGGGAAAAGGATAAAGGACGGGTGGATATTGATGGGGAATAATGGATATTTAGGGTTTTTTTCTTATTTTCTTAAGCATTGACGAATTTTTTTCCTTAAATTGAATAGCGATAAGCCCTCAAATTCGGGAATTTTATCATGGAAAATTTTATTGAAATTATGGATCGGTTTTACCGGGAGTTAGATGCGGAGATCGCCCGTGTGGAAAAAGTAAATGCCGACCGTATGCATTGCAAACCCGGTTGCCATGAATGTTGTATTGATAATATCACCGTTTATGAAGCCGAGGCCGCTTACATTCGCCATTATCATCCGGATGTATTGGAACAGCCGCCTCACGCCAAAGGAGCCTGTGCTTTTCTGGATGAGAACGGATTGTGCCGTATTTACGAACACCGGCCTTACGTTTGCCGCACACAAGGCTTACCTTTGCGTTGGGTGGAATATGAGGCGGACGGGCGCATGGTCGAATTCCGCGATATTTGCCCTTTAAACGCCGAAGGCACGCCTGTGGAACTGCTGCCGGATGACCAATGCTGGGATATCGGTCCGTTTGAACAAAAATTGGCCGATATTCAGATGCAACTGCGAAACGGAAATTTGAAACGCGTCCTGTTGCGCAGCTTATTTAAACCAACCGCAAACAAATAACCATCGCTCGGAATCCAAACCTAAACTTTTTGATAAACTTACGGGCAAAATCATAAAAACAAGTTGCATTGACAGATTTGAGCTGTACAAACGAAAAAGAATAAACGTGTATGAATTTTACTTTCGATTTTCTGCAATAATGGTGATCTATCCAATCCATTTTCACATTTCATAATAATAAATACCCACCGATAAATCCGGTTTCATTTGTCCCGTTCGGGACAAACATTTTTTTGGGGATGCTTTCTCCCACATTTGAAAATGTGGGTTATTATCAAAATTCCCTGTCGGGAATTTTTTACAAATTAAACTTTGGCAAAACAAACAAAGGTGATTGGTCAAATCAGGACAAGACTAAAATTATTTTCCATGTTTTCTAATCCGATATGTTAAGATATTGGAAAAATCCCGAAGGAATTAAATGATAATAGCCCACCCATTCATTGGTGCGGACTGATGATCGGCGCGTCCTAATGCAGTCCTTAAAGGACGTCTGAAAATGCAAATTCGATAAAATTTACTTTCATTTGTCCCGTTCGGGACAAACATTTTTTGGGATGCTTTCTCCCACATTTGAAAATGTGGGCTATTATCGGAATTCCCTGTCGGGAATTTCTTACAAATTAAACTTTGGCAAAACAAACGAAAATGATCGGTTAAATTAGGACAAAGCTATAATTATTTACCTGTTTTTAATCCGATACGCATAAATTATCGAAAGAATCCCGGAGGGATTAAACGATAATAGCCCACCAATTCATTGGTGGAAATTAAATTTTTTATCGGTTAATGGAAGCCCTGAAAGGACGATTGAAAAATTTGGAATAAACAAAATCGAATTGAATAATTATTAACCGAAACGGAGCAGTTAGGTTTGTAAATCTAAAAAAATTTGTCATTGCAAGGCCGGCAACCGTGTCTCGATACAACCCCGCTGGCGCGCTCTCTACTCGACAACCGATTGTTTTTGTCCGCGTCCGATGATTTGGGTGTTGATTTTAATCCTGAATAATTAAAATGACTTTCCTTTTTCCTTGGCAATCCATGATATGTTTTGTTTGGCAAAAAACACGGATATTTTTTTGCCGCTATCAGATGATTTGGCTAAATTCCCAAAATACAAATATAAACTTTCACGTAAATGCGAAAGCTCTTGATTATGTGGATGTCTCGGGTAAAACAATACGGATATCTGCTCGAAGGTTCGGAAGTTCTGCTTGTTTCCTTAGTGGCTCTCGTCGTATTGGAATTATTGGTCGGTAAACCGTTAAGCCGTTTCCCGGTTTACGTTGATTGGAATACCATTGTAACTTTAACCGGGTTGCTTCTCATTACCACCGCCATTAAAGAAAGCCGATTTTTCTATTGGCTGGCCTATCGCATTTCCACACGCATTACCAATGAACGCAATTTGGCCCTGTTTCTTGTGGCCGCTTCCGCCGTCCTGGCCATGTTTTTAACCAATGACATCGCTTTATTCATTATTGTGCCGTTAACCCTGAGCCTGCAAAAGATTTCGGGCAGCAATTACATTAAGTTCATTGTTTTTGAAGCCATTGCCGTGAATGCCGGATCCACATTTACGGCCGTAGGTAATCCGCAAAACATTCATTTGTGGCATCAATGGCAAATTTCATTTCCCTTATTCAGTTTGAAAATGCTTCCTTTGGAAGGGATTCTGTTATTTTGGTTATTGATAGGCACTATTTGGGTCTTTCCGGCCAAAAAGATTCACTCCGATTCCAGGCAAAAAGAAAAAGTCAATCGTTCTTTATTTTGGAGTTCCGTGTTTATTTTTATCCTTTTTCTCATTTCGGCCGAACTTCATTACGATACATATCTGTTAGCCATTCTTTTTGTTTATTATTCGATTACGAAAAAAACCGTCATCAAAAACGCCGATTGGAAACTGATCCTCTTATTCATCATTATTTTTATCGATGTGCATTTATTGTACCGTTTGGATCTTGTCAATCGTTTTATGGAATCACTGAACCTGAAAAATACCTATACGCTTTTTGCCTCGGGTGTTTTTCTTTCTCAAATCATTAGTAACGTACCAGCCACCCTTCTGTTGCTTAAATATTCCGACTCGTTTAAAGTTATTACTTTTGCGGTCAATGTGGGCGGCAACGGTCTGCTAATCGCCTCTTTTGCCAATATCATCGCGTTACATTTTGCCAAGAATCCAAAAAAATACCTGTACTTCCATCGCTATTCCCTGCTTTACCTTTTGGTAACTTCAGTCAGCGTTTTTATTTTGTTGATTTGACCCGTGCCCTTATTCGAAAGGAGATGACATGTTTACACGGCTGATCATTCCGGATATTCAGGATTTAATCGATCAAAAAGATTGGAAGCAACTTAAATCGGTTCTATCGGAACTCACACCACAGGACATCGCCGAAATTCTCAATATTTTAAAAGAAAACGATTTGATCGTTGCCTTTCGTTTGGTCCCAAAAGATAAAATTTCGGATGTATTTGCCGAACTGGATCCTGCCTTACAGGAATACATTTTACGCCATATTGCCAACAAGGAAATCAAACAGATAGTTGAAGAATTACCGCCGGATGATCGTACGGCCCTGTTTGAGGATTTGCCGGGTCAATTGACGCAAAAAATTATCAATTTACTCCCGGCGGAAGAACGAAAAGAAGCATTGCAATTGTTAGGTTATCCGGAAGATAGCGTCGGCCGTTTAATGACCCCGGATTACATCGCCGTTAAAAAAGATTGGAATATTGAAAAGGCTCTGCAACATATTCGTGAATACGGTAAAGACGCCGAAACCATCGATATGATTTACGTGGTGGACGATCAATGGAAATTGTTAGACGACATTCCGATTCGTCGTTTCATTTTAGCCAATGTACGACAAACGGTCGGCGATATCATGGATTTTGAATTTGTATCCATTAACGCAAACGAAGATCAGGAAGTGGCCTACCGGATGATTAAAAAGTACAATTTAAATGTGCTTCCGGTAACCGATCAAAACGGCATTTTATTGGGCATCGTTACGGTGGATGATATTTTGGATGTTTTAGAAGAAGAAGTAACCGAAGACTTTCATAAAATTTCGGGTATGGAACCGATCGAAGAACGTTATTACACGGTGTCCGCCCCGCTTTTGTACAAAAAACGTATCGGCTGGTTGATGATTTTACTGGTCACCGATTTCCTTTCATCCAGTATTATCGCCCACTTCGAAAATGCCATTCAAGCCGTTATTGCGCTGGCATTCTTTATTCCCGTACTTATCGACAGCGGCGGGAATATTGCGGCACAATCATCCACATTAATTATCCGCGCCTTGGCCACCAGTGAACTATCCGTCAAAAAATGGTTTTTGGTCGTTAAAAAGGAATTAATTGTGGGCATCATGATCGGTTTAACCTTAGGTATTATTTTATACGTTCGGGGCTTTTTTTGGCGCGGTGGTCCGACCGTGGGCATGGTTGTGGGAATGTCTATGGTGGCTATTACCATTTGGTCGAATCTGCTGGGCAGTTTATTGCCCATTGTTTTAACCAAATTCAAATTGGACCCGGCGGTTATTAGCAGCCCGTTGTTAACCACGGTGGTGGATTCCACCGGATTGATTATCTATTTTACCCTAGCGCAGTTTGTATTCCATTTATCTTAAAGAAAAATTCGAACAACTACTTGCATGCGATATAAACAAATATTAATATTTACTGACCGAAGATGAAAACTGACGGAATTTGCTTATTTGAACCTTAAAAGCCAACTTCTTCAAATAACAGTTTTAATTTTAGCTAATAACGTTAGAGCTTGGAAACAAAGGGACTTTTTTAAAGCTTCTGACTTTATTCAATTGTCATTTTAAATGGTGGGGGCGGGGTATGAAAAGCATAAAGTACATCCCAATTTTACTGCTCCTTTTTCTACCTATCTCTTCAAGCGCACAGGAGATTTCTCAAGAAGAAATCATGCATTCGGGTGCATATTATTACGGTTCGGGAACGGCCATTAATCCGAAGGAAGCCAAAGCCATCGCTTTGGAAGAATTGGTGGGCCAGATTTCCACCTACGTGGTTTCGGATTATCAATCCAAAATCATCGAAGCAGACAAGGACTTGACAGAGAAAGTAACTTCCGTTCTAAAAACGTACAGCATGGCGAAATTAAAAGATTTACAGTCAACCATTGACGAATTACCGGACGGCCGATTTAAGGCATTCTGCTACATTAAAAAGTCAAAAGTTAATCAGATATTTAACCTGCGCCGCAAATTAATTCAGGCCATCGCCCGCCGCAGTCGGCATTACGAAGAACGGGGAAATTTGTCCGCCGCTTTAAAATTGAATTATTACGCCTTGATTCTGATGAATTCTTTGCCCGATGAGGTTGTGCAAGTTGACAGCATCAATTACACCTTGACAATTCCGGAGGCCATTAATCGCATTTTGCAAGGAATCCGCTTTAAACTTGTACGTAACACTTCGGCCAATCAGGTTCGCACCATCACACTAAAGATCACCTACCATGATCATCCTGTTTCTACACTGGATTTTTCATTTTGGGACGGCCAGCATCTGATTGAAGCCAGAGCAATGGACGGGATGGCAACCGTAAAATTGTTCGGCAGCGCCACCCGAATGCAATCCCTTAAAATCAAAATTAAATACGATTATTACGATGAACGTAAAGAATATGCCGTAATCAATGATTTATGGGATTTGGTCAAAAAGCCCCTATTTAAAAACAACAGCCGTACCATTGATTTGACTACCCATTCGATGCAATCGTCAAATAGGATAGCCGTTCTTCACGTTGAGACAAAAAACTTTTTGAGCCTTAACAAATTTAAAGTTGCGCCGCAAGTACCGGATACCATTGTAGAAAAAATCCGCGCTGAAACCAACCGTTTGATTTCGCTTCTAAAATCCGCTCAGCTAACGGAAAAGGACGAGCTTTTCAAAGATAAACCGATTTTACGAAAAAAATATTCGGATTACGTACGATTTAACAAACCGGAGCCCTTGCCCGATACCAGCACCATTTACATTTCCCCGATAAAAGATGGCTACGAATTACGGCGTATTCCTGTTCTGCAAAAATACCCGAGTATCCATAAGTTTGTCACTCAATATTTGGTTTTGGATTTTTCGCCAACAGGCGCCTTGCAAGATTTGAATGTGAGCATTAATCAGGATTTGTACAACCATTTCATGCAGGTGGGCCAACAAGGCAACGATTGGCCCAATCGTCAGGAAATCATTAAATTTATTGAACGTTACCGCACAGACTATTTAACGCGTAACATCCCCGATCTGGATATGATGTTTGCCGATGATGCTTTGATTATTGTAGGGCATCGAATCCAAAGAAGGCAATTACCGGATAATTTTCATTACACACGATTAAACGCCAGCCAACCCGAATATGAATTACTGCGTTTGACCAAGAAACAGTATTTGTCAAGGTTGAAGCAGGTTTTTGATAGGCAGGAAGATATTTTCCTTAACTTTGAAAGCTTTGACATCGTTCGCACCAACAAGCCGAATTATGTTTACGGTGTGGAAATGCGTCAAAGTTACTTCTCCACCACTTACGCGGACGAGGGCTATTTGTTCCTGCTATTTGATTTTTACTACAACAATCCCACTATTTACGTTCGTGCCTGGCAACCCCACCCTAAAAGCGCCGCCGAATTGGTGCGGACGTCGAATTTCAAGATACATCATTAGCGACTACTCTGCTCGTTCGTTGCCACTATTGATATTAGCCGTGCTGTTATTCTTGTTGGAGTTCTGAGAATCGGGACGTAATAAAGATTCCCTAATATTATTCATGGCCGTTGCTGCTTTGGAGGAGATTCTTCTTCCCGGTTCTCTGGAAGAAGAACGACAGAGTTAGGCACAGGGGTGATTAGCTTTTATTATTTTTTAGAGCCAGGAACAAGTCATTCAAACCTTCCGAAGCGGGTTTTTGAATGAAGATGTCCGTTACCGCGTTTGTGTAATGCGTGGGTTGGATATTGATTTCAATAATTTTTGTTTGGCGCCGTTTTTTGGCGAACATGGGAATCACACCAGCGGGCATCATTTCACCGGAAACGCCAACCACCAACATGACCTTGGCCCGATTGGCTTCCTTTAATCCCAATTTATACTCTGGATCCGGTACTTCATCTCCGTAAAACAAAATATCCGGTTTGAGCATGCCGCCACATACCGGACAACGAGGCGGCATTTGTTCCCAATTGATTTGATCCGCCTCAAACTTCTCGTGACAATCCAGGCAAACCAGCCGCTGCGGGCTGCCGCAGATCCCGATCGTGTTGGTGCTGCCGGCCTTTTGATGCAAGTCGTCAAAATTCAAAGTAACCACGCTGCGAATCCAGCGATTATCTTCCATTTGCTTTAGGATACGATGCCCTTCATTGGGTTCAGCCTGTCCGTAAAAATCATAAAACCAATCCTTGATACGCGGCCAGGCCCAGTCGTAATTATTCTTGAAAAAATTTATATCCAAAACGCGAATATCAAATTCCGGCCATTCGCCAAACAAAGGTAAACCGCTCTCTCGGGAAAGCCCGGCACCGGTAAAGGCCACCGTATATTTAGAAGATCGGATCATGTCCGCGGCTTGTTCGATCATTACAAATCCTTTGCGTTAATAATTTGAGCTTGCGATTACAAGGCTTTGAATTTAAACCTTTTTTCCAATTTTTCAAGCTGCTCGGCCATTTTTAAGCGCTCGACCGTATTGGCGTAATCGATGATCAATCTGCCGTTTAAATGGTCGATTTCATGCTGCACCACGCGCGCCATTAAACCCATCAATTCCAATTCGCGTTGCTTGCCGTTTAAATCCAAACCGCGAACCAAGATTTCGGCATTTCGGGTGACGTTCACATGAATATCGGGCAAACTCAAACACCCTTCTTCGTTTCGTTCTTTTCCTTCTTTTTGTACGATTTCAGGGTTGATGAGCGTCAGCAAGCCGTCGCCGGTGTCCGCAATGATAATGCGCTGCAAATAGCCCACCTGCGGAGCCGCAAGGCCAATGCCCCTGTATTTGTACATAATTTCCTGCATGGCCTTAACCAAATCATGGACTTTACCGTCAATATTTTGTACTTCTTCGGCCTGTTGGCGTAAAACGGCATCCGGGTAAAGTACTAAATTAAAACGTGCCATTTTTCTATCTTAACTCCGTTTATTTATCAAACAATTTAGTTTTATTTAAATTACTTAAACTGAGAGATTTTTCAATTGTCATCGCCACTATAAATCCGGACTACTATTGATATGTTGTGACGCGTCCGTCCCTCGATACGATTCTACCTTTCATCTTGCGTTGTCCGAAGTAAGGGCGAAGCATTTCCGTCAAGACATTGCAAACCTAAAAATTTAACGATGTGCAACCAAAAGCATCGATTGCTTCTTTATTTGTTATGGAAATGCTTCGCCCCTACAAGTGTCGGCAGAATCACTCGGGAACCGGACGCTGTACCAGTTGCAAGTTCCCAGTTCCTAATTCCCAATCAACTCATGTCACTGCCTTAATAATCCATGGCACCAGCCGTGGTTCCCGGCCTACTATTGACATATTAGGCTCGCAATTTCATTATTTTAACCCATCCCCGGCCCTTCCCTGCGACCCGCAGGGAAGGGTGCCCAATTAGCCGCGCGCATTTGGTGAATTGACGAATTGAAGTCATTGTTCGCCCACCGGCACGCAAAATTGTAGCAGAATGCCAAGTAACTGCGACGGAACTAAGAATTAAGTAAATCTGTTGCTACTTTGGAAGGGATTGCCGCGTCACTCTCTGCGCTCGCTCCTACAATGACATCCGGCCATTACCCCTTATTTCAACAACTCAACAAACAATCACAAATACTT
>JALWEA010000095.1 GCA_027039465.1 Calditrichia bacterium
TCCCGGCCCGCTTTAACACATTTAAAATCGCTTTCAAAGTTTACACTTCAAAAAGATCAAAACTTAGCGATTTTTAACCAAAGAGTAAAATTTATTCATTCCGGATTTGCTTTAAAGCGATTCCTGCGCTAAAATTCAATTTAAGGTTTTTAAGGAGAAAGCCATCATGCGATTCATTGCCGATTTTCACATTCATTCCCATTACTCCATTGCCACCAGTAAGGATTTAACGCCTGCCAAGTTGGATTACTGGGCGCGAATGAAAGGCATTACGGTCGTGGGTACGGGTGATTTCACCCATCCCGGCTGGATTAAAGAATTAAAAGAGCATTTGCAACCGGCCGAATCCGGCTTGTTTAAGTTGAAAGATGAATTTCGCATCGACGGTGCGCCCGAACGTGCGGTGCGTTTTGTGCTGACCTCGGAAATCAGCAATATTTACAAGAAAAACGGCAAGGTGCGTAAAAATCACAATGTTATTTTAGCGCCGGATTTTGAAACGGTGGAGCGCATTCAGGCGCGGCTGTCGAAAATCGGCAACATTACTTCGGACGGCCGTCCTATTTTGGGCTTGGATGCCCATGACTTGCTGGAATTGGTGCTGGAAGTCAATAACCGGGCCGTATTTATTCCCGCCCACATTTGGACGCCCTGGTTCTCGGTGTTAGGTTCCAAATCGGGGTTTGATTCCATCGAGGAATGCTTTGAAGATTTAACGCCGCACATCTTTGCCGTGGAGACCGGCTTATCGTCCGATCCGCCCATGAACTGGATGTGCAGCTTTTTGGATCGTTACACTTTGGTTTCCAATTCCGATGCGCATTCGCCGGAAAAATTGGGTCGTGAGGCCAATTTGTTCGATACGGAGCTTAGCTACGCGGCCATGGTACAGGCCCTGCGGCATCCGGAAGAAGGCGGTTTTTTGGGCACGGTTGAATTCTACCCGCAGGAGGGAAAATACCATTTTGACGGCCATCGCAAATGCGGCATTGTCTGGGATCCGCTGGAAACCGTGCGCCACAACGGTTTGTGTCCTGTTTGCGGAAAGCCTTTGACGGTGGGTGTCTTAAGTCGCGTTGCCCAACTTTCGGATCGCGATTCCATTGAAGCACGTCCCAATCGCTTGCCCTACCACTCTTTAATTCCTTTGAAAGAAGCCCTTGCGGAAATTTTGAATACCGGCGCGCACAGCAAAAAAGTCGATACGGCTTACCGCAATTTAATTCAAAAAGCAGGCTCAGAATTTGATGTTTTGTTGAATTTGCCTTTGGAAGATTTGGCCGGGCTGACCAACGAAGTGCTTGTGGAAGCCGTGCGGCGCATGCGTCAGCGGCAGGTCATCGTCAAAGAAGGTTTTGACGGTCAGTTCGGCGAAATTCATGTTTTTGACGATCGGGAACGTCAAAGTTTGACCACACAAAAAAGTCTGTTTAACGCATTGGTCAACGAGCCGGGCACGCAATACCATGTGGTCAATCCCATTCCGTTTGATCTGAAAACGTTCCGCGAATTAAAGCGGCAAGCCACAGAAAAAGCGCCGCAGCAAACCAATTTGTTTGAGAACCGGGGCAGTAATTTTTTACTAAAGGATTTGAATCCGGAGCAACAACAAGCGGTAGGCCATTTTCGAGGTCCGGCGTTGGTTTTGGCAGGCCCGGGCAGCGGGAAAACCAAAGTGCTGACCCATCGCATGGCCTATTTGATTCGCGAACGACACGTCAATCCGGAAGAAATCCTGGCCATCACTTTCACCAACAAGGCGGCGGACGAAATTCGAAAGCGGGTGAGGAACCTTTTGGGCAAAACCAAAAACGCTTCGGAAGTAACGGTTACCACCTTCCACGCTTTGGGCTACACCATTCTGAACGAGCAGGCGGAACATATTGAACGGCAGGCTCCGATTGCCATTTTCGACCGGCAGGATCGTTTGCGGATTTTAAGAGAAAATTTAGGCGTCGAGAAGGCGGAAGACGCCAAATGGGATGAACAAATTCGGGAGTTCAAGCTTTTCGGGAAATTACCTCGGAACGAAGATGAATTTCAGGAACGCTTCAATCGATACGAACATTTTCTGCAAGCGCAAAATGCCGTGGATTTGGAAGACCTGATCGCCAGACCCGTTGCCCTGCTGGAGATCAACAACGAATTGGCGGCTGCCTACCGTCGGCGTTTTCAATGGCTTTTGGTGGATGAATATCAGGATATCAATCTCGGCCAGTACCGCTTGCTGAAAATTTTAACCGACACGTCACAGCCCAATTTGTTTGTCATCGGCGATCCGAATCAGGCCATTTACGGTTTTCGCGGGGCGGACGTTTCGTTTATTCATCGTTTTGAACACGATTTTCCGCAGGCCGCAAAATATCATCTTAAAATCAGCTATCGGTGTACCAACCAAATCCTGCAAGCCTCTTCCCGCGTTTTAAATCAGGGTGAGTCCGGCGGATTTTTAACGGGATTGCAGGACGGGGTTAAAATCAAAATCGTTTCCGAAGCAACGGAAAAAAGCGAAGCGGAATTCGTAGCCCGAACCATTGAAGACATGATGGGCGGGGTGCGTTTCTTTTCCATGGATAGCGCCGTTAGCGAGGGCTCGCAGGCCGAGCGCATTTCTTCGTTTTCCGATTTTGCCATTTTGGTGCGCATCGGCCGCTTGATTCCTCCCATTGAAAAAGCCCTGAACGACCACAGCATTCCCTATCAGGTGGTCGGACACGATTCCTGGCTGCGCGAAGAACCGGTGCGTCCGGTGATTGATGTGCTGCGCTGTGCTTTAAAACCGGAACGCTGCTATTTGAAAGAGGCTTTCCATCGGCAAGGCATTAATGGGCAGGATTGGGTTTTGGTGCAAAATTATTTGCAGGAAAAGACAACGGTCGCGGAAGTTTTGGAAGTGATTATTACGCATTTGCTGCCTCCGCAAAGCGCCAAAGAAAAACGTTTATTTAAAAAGCTGCTCGACCTGTCCGAGCCGTTCGGAAAAGATGTGCAGGCCTTTTTGCAATGGACGTTTTTGGGCGACGGGCAGGATTTGTACCAACCCTCGGTGGAACGCGTTACCCTGATGACCCTGCACGCTTCCAAAGGGCTTGAATTCAACAGTGTTTTTATTGTGGGCTGCGAGCAGGGCTTGCTGCCCTACCAATTGTTTGCCGATCGCCCGAGCGATCCCGAAGAAGAACGTCGCCTGTTGTACGTGGGCATGACGCGCGCCAAACATTATCTGTTTTTGACCCATGCGCGTCGTCGCTTTTTATTCGGAAAAACGTACGAAAATCAGAGAAGCCCTTTTTTGGAAACCATTGAAAAAGAATTGGTGGAATTGAAGCGTCAGCAGCACAAAGCGAAACCTCGGAAAAACGACGGGCAGTTGTCATTATTTGATAATTGGAAAAAATGAGTTCGAGTTGGATATAACAGAATTTTTATTAATTTTGATCAAAGAATTTAACTTCCTGTTCTTCGGTTTTACTATTCCCGATTGATCCTTAGTGAATAAAATCTGCCTTGCGGGTAATCTGAACAGCGCGTATCATTCTTTTGAAATCTTCGTAAAATAAATGAAGGAAAAAATCATGCGTTATTTTCCAATCGTATTTTTACTGCTTTTGGCAAGTTTAACCTCATTACCTGCCCAAACCGCCGCCCTGGATTCCGCCATGAGTTTAATGATTAACGACCGCTTTGTGCAGGCGGCAGCGTTGCTGGAGCAAACCGTTCGTCATGAACCGCAAAATGTTTCCGCCTGGCGTCTGCTTGGTCAGGCGCGTCAGGCTTTGCAGCAATACGACCTGGCAGCCGACGCCTTTGCCAAAGCGGCGAATCTTAGGCCGGCGGATCGGGCCGTACGCTTGAATTGGGCGGACGCTTTTATTCAATTGGGACGTTATGATCGGGCGGAGGCCTTGCTTAAACAAAGCGGCAAACAAGATTCATCGGATGGGCCGGTGAATATTCGATTGGCAAAGGTTTATTTCGAACAAAATCGTTTTGGCGCTGCCCTGAAATATTATCACCGGTTAAAAAAGCAATTCCCGGACAATGCCTATTTTTATCGTCGGGCGGCCGTTTGTGCAAGCAAGCTAAATCGTTTGAAAGCGGCCGAACGGGATTTCAGGAAAACATTGCAACTGAATCCTGCCGATTTTAAAGCTTCCGTTTTATTTTACAATTTATTGAAAAAACAGCAGCGTTGGCCCGAAGCGCTGAATATTTTAAATTTGGCTTTGACCAATCATCCCAAAGCATCCCAACTGTATTTGGCCCGTGGCGATACCTATCTTTCAATGGAAAAATATTTGCCGGCGCGACAGGATTATTCCAAGGCCTTAACCTTAGGCGACAGCACCGCTTATGTGTTTAAAAAGATCGGTGTGGCTTACTATTATTTGAACGATTTCGCGGCGGCTTTGTACGCTCTGCAAAAAAGCGTGCAAAAGAAGGCGGATGATCCGTTGGTTTTTTATTTTTTAGGTTTGGCGCAAAAAAGTTTGCACATGACGGATAAAGCCATTGCTTCGTTCCGAAAGGCATTGGCGTTAGCCTTGCCGACTTACCTGCCCGATCTCTATTTTAATTTGGCCGACAGTTACACGAGCAGAAAGGATTACCCGACAGCGCTCAGTTATTACAAGCAGGTTCTTCAGGTCGCCCCGGAACGTAAAATCGTTTTGTTTTACATGGCTACAATTTACGATAAATATTACAAAGATGCACAGGTCCCGTTGCGCTATTACCAACAATTTTTACAGCAGGCCGACGAAAAAATTCCTAAACGTTACAAAAAATATGCCCTGGAGCGCATGAAAGCCCTGAGAGAAAAGTTACATTTTCAGAAAGGGAAATTGAAAAAATGAAAACAACGATTTTGATTTGGTTATTGACTGGCTTTGTCCCATTATTGGCACAAAATACGCCGGACAGTACGGCATGGTATTTTTCGTGGACACAGCGTATGGAACAGACCAACTCAATGCAGGAGTATCAGACCATGCGCAAGGAATTCGAGGAAAAATACCGGAACCGGCCGCTGGCCCTGTTGCGGTTGTACGCATTGTACGAAGAGAATTTGAGC
>JALWEA010000096.1 GCA_027039465.1 Calditrichia bacterium
TTTCGAATTACCGGAGCGGAAAATTTTATCGATCAAAACCATGCCCGTTACATTCAATGCATTCACCGGTCGTTTCAACCCGTTTTCAGGCAAATGGCTTTTTTACCTGGTGGTAAAATTTATTTCTTTCTCAGCAATCGTTCCCAACCGCTGACGTTAACCGTTCCGTATTTAAGCGCACAATTAAAAGAGCGCCACATTAAAACCAAATATGTGCAGGGCTATTACCTCACTTTCAAACTCATGCCTGATCGGGTCAATCAATTGCGGGATGTGCTGAACCATTTTGTTTTTCCGAAGATTAATACCGATTTTAAGCCCATGGCCTATTTTTTCGACATGATTTTGTGGACGAGTAAATTTTCTTCGTCGCTCGGCGCCCGCATAAGCCGCCTGATTCATTTCCCCGCCGCGCGATTCTTAGCCGCCTTTTTCGTGCTGTTCGTTTTGCTGTTCAGCCCTTTGCTTTGGCGTCGAAAAAAACAATCCATGGCCCCGTTTGCTTCTCTGGCCATGTTTGGCGTGGGCTTTTCGGTGATTAGTCTGGAGCTGATGATTCTCATTGCCTTCCAAATTGAATACGGTTACATCTACTACCGCATTGCATTGTTCATAGCCCTGTTCATGTTGGGCATGGCCCTGGGCAGTTGGCTTGCCTTGCACCATTTGGATCGACTGCAAACCGAACCTATTCTCAAACGTGTTTTTATGATTCACATTGGCTTTGTGGTGCTGGCGGTTTTGGTTATTCCTGTTGTTCGTTTTTGGGGATTTTCATCGGGTGTCGGTCAGGGAGTGTTCTGGCTTTTGGCCCTATTGAGCGGCGGTTTGGGTGGATTTTCTTTCCCCTTGTTGAGCCGGATCTATTTTAAAGGAAATGCACGGAAAACAAATTTGGGCGCCCTGTACGCCTGGGATTTAATCGGTTCATTAACCGGCTCGTTGATCACCAGCCTGCTATTGATTCCCATTTACGGATTGATTTTTAGCGGCTACTTTTTGGGGCTGTTAAATATTTTAATTTTGGCATTTTTGGCTATTGCGTTCTTTAAAACAAAACGCATTTAATGTTTGAGGCAATGTTAAACGTAATTGGCTGTTTTTTCAATCGAGTGAGTAAATAAAAAATTTAACCGCGATTCCAGAGAAAGGAAAGCAACAATGTTTAAAATCCGCATCTATTTTTTGGCGTTTGTCGCCATCATCGCCCTTCTTTTAAGTTGCGGGAAAAGAATCCCTCAAATTCAAAAGGCGGACGAACTGGATCAATACAACGTAGTTTGGCACTCTCCGAGTAAGGATTACAACGGTTCGATGCCTATTGGCAACGGCGATATCGGATTAAATATTTGGGTAGACGAAAGCGGTAATCTCAATTTTTTTATCGGTAAAACGGATAGCTGGGGAGATAACGGTCGTTTGCTTAAAGTGGGCAGAGTTCGTGTCCAATTTGATCCGCCCATTGTCTTTGCCAATGGCAATTTCGAACAAACACTCGACTTAAAAAGCGGTCGGATTTTTATTCACTCGAAAGGCCTAAAGAACGGCAAAGAGGTCGATATCCATTTACAACTTTGGGTAGATGCCCTTCATCCCGTCATTCACATAAGCCACCGTAGTTCGGTACCGTTGCAGATGACGGC
>JALWEA010000097.1:0-1322 GCA_027039465.1 Calditrichia bacterium
TTGTGCAGCGTGGCTCTGGAGACCGTGGTACCCATCAATTTAACGGGACGCAACTCCGCAACCGGCGTTACGATGCCTGTGCGTCCCACTTGCCAAACAATGCGTTCCAGCAAAGTTTCGGCTTGTATGGCTTTGAATTTAAAGGCAATGGCCCAACGAGGACTTTTAGCCGTTGAGCCCAACTGTTCCTGCTGTTTCAGATCGTTAACCTTAACCACGACCCCGTCAATTTCATAAGGCAAGGTCTCACGTTTTTCTTCCCATTCGCGTACAAATTCAAACACTTCATCCAAACTTTGGCACAACCGAAAATGCGGATTGACCGGGAAACCCATTTCACGCAGCTTTAACAGATTTTCATAATGTTTCGGTCGCACAAACCCTGGCGTATCCGAATCAAGGTAATAAGCCCAAAGACTCAATCCACGTTTGGCCACCAGGCGCGGGTCTTGCAACTTTAAGGAACCGGCCGCCGCATTGCGCGGGTTGGCGAATACGGGCTCGCCCTGCTCTTCCCTTTCCCGATTCAACCGAATAAAAGCCTCCTTGGGCATGTACACTTCACCGCGTACTTCAAACATGGGTGGAATGTCATCACCTTTAACCCGCAAGGGAATGGCGCGGATCGTACGTAAATTCGGAGTAATATCGTCACCCTGAACGCCATCACCACGCGTTGCGCCGCGTACGAAACGTCCGTTTTCATAGATCAGGCTAACAGCTAATCCGTCAATTTTCAGTTCCGCCACATATTCCACGTGTTGACCTTTTAAAGCGCTACGCACGCGCTGATCAAAATCGCGGAACTCTCCCTCGTTGTACGTATTGGCCAATGAAAGCATGGGCTTGCGGTGCACAACCGTTGGAAATTCTTTAATCGGCTGACCGCTTACCCGTTGCGTAGGCGAATCCGGTGTAATCAGTTCCGGATGTGCCTTTTCCAGCGCTTCCAATTCTTTCATTAATTGATCGTATTCATAATCGCTAATCGATGGTTGAGCCAGGACATAATATTCGTAATCATATTTTTCAATCAATCTGCGCAACTCATTAATGCGCTTTTCTACGTTCACGGCAGGGCCTCCTTCTATTGGGTTAATGCTTAAATTTATTTTATTTAGCAATGTCTGACAAATTTTATTTGAGCTCTCTTTAAATTGTTCCGCTGAAAATATAAAGAATTCATAATGATCTTACGTGAACGGGTTTGATTATTTTTCTCCAACGTTTTTCAAGTCATATTTTGAAAAAAGAGAACACAATTATTTATTTTTTGTATTTGGATTTTTTTATTATATTCGGTGAGATATCGATTTGAAATT
>JALWEA010000097.1:1332-5065 GCA_027039465.1 Calditrichia bacterium
CTTCGGATTTTCTTTGATTTTTTTATTTGCTATTAGCGCATTTGCCGATCAACACCCCAAAATCCCTTTATTGGATGAAAACGGAGATAATGTTATTGAGTTGGCAAAACAAAACGGCCAAAAATTGGTAATTAACGGCGTGACTTACTTAAAAGGTCATCCTTACAGTCCGGAACAGACCTGCGGTTCTTGCCACGATTACGATGCCATTACCAAAGCTTACCACTTTCAAATCGGCGCAACCGAAGTAAGCGATGACTTTGGCAAAAAGCATCCTCAATTTCATGACCCGTTTATGACCTCACCCGGCCAATTCGGTTCGTGGTGACCGCCCTCCTATCGCCAGTTGGCGAAAAAACATAACAAATCTCAATTAACTTTCGATATCGGAACACCGGATGAAGTTGCTACCTGCGCTTCCTGTCACCCGGGTGGCGGCCCTTACGAATATGATCGCCAGGGACGTCGTATGGATACGGTAGATCCGAATACCGTTCCCGAATTGGATGGTGATTATTACGCTTATAATGTGGATGATGTGGTTAAAGGAACTTTAACCAAACCCAAAAAATTCGATTGGCGTAAATCCGGTTCTTTGGAAGCCGATTGTATGACCTGTCACCTCGATCCGGATGCCAAACGGGTTACCGATGCCAACGGTGTCAAACCGGTGGCCTACAATCCGCGTCTGCGCATTTTTGCCAAACGTGTTCACGGCAAAGTGCAAGCGGTTTCCTTAGGCATTTATCCGGGCAAAGATTGGCAATCCGCGTTTAACTACTCCGATCCTTTGTCCATGAGCAAGACTAAATTCGTTCCGGGTAAATTTTATACCGATCTGTACAATCCCATGGCAGATTCCAGAAATTATTTGCGCCAACCTTACGTGGAAGGCGAAGGTAATCACTTCACGGGCTTAAAAGCCAAACGTAAATTCCTGGGCAATTTTTTCAGAGAAACCGCCTCAGCCGGTTTAATGGGCTGGGATAACAATCAGGACGGTTATCCTGTAACGTACGTTAAAATTGTCAAGAAGAAGAACGAATTCGTACCGGAAGTCTATTACGAAGTCAATGAATTCGATGAAGACAATGAAATTAGTGTTCCGATGCTCAGTTCCAGGGCCACGGAAGACGGCAGCAATAAATGGACGCGCGTCTGCGCCCAATGTCATGCCGGTGTAAAAGATCCGATTAACGGGAGCTTTCAGGTGCGTACCTGGGGTATGGGCATGAAGGCCGATATCGTAAAACGCGGAGCCATCATCAATCTTGATCCTAAAACGGAAAAAGATCCCGGTTATGATGTGCACATTGCCGCCGGTTTGGAGTGCACCAGTTGTCATAGCCGTACCAAACCGGATTCGGTGGATTGGGAAGATTACGTGGCTGATGCAAACCACAACTTCCTTAAAGGAAACGATACGGGCAATCATGTGCGTGATGATTTGGACAATAATCCTCCGCCGAAAAATTGCTATTTTTGCCACATCAAGGACGGTGACGGGCCGGATCCTTCCGATGCCCATGCCAAAGTTTTCGGCAGTGCCAGTAAAAAGCACATCGAAGAAATCGCCTGCCAAACCTGTCACGTTTCGCATGTGCGTTACTGGACATTTCGTACTTTTGACTATTCGTTAGGTTTCAGTTTCAATTATGATAACCGCCATTTCCCCAATCCCAAAGGCGGAGTGATGGATGTAATGATGCAGCCCTATTACGGCCCCATCCCGGCTTATGGTATGGGTAATATCAGTTGGCTGGTCAACCACACCGAAACCGACGATTATGCTACGGATATGTTAGCCCCGGTTGCTTACATGGAACCGGATAAAAATAATGATATGTACGGCCAAATGTACCAGCACATGACCGGTAAAAAAGGCTTTGACTGGAAACCGGCTTTGATTTATGCCAAAACCGACCGCGGCGAACAAATTATTCCGGCTAATCCGATTACCATCCAAACATGGATTGACAAGACCATGAAAAAGATTCTCTACCCGAGAGAAATAAACGCGGCGATTAAGGGTATTTTTCATACGAAAAAAGGCCAGAGCTATGCCTTGTTGATTACCGGCACCAAAATATTCGACAAAACCGGATTTATGGGCCACCCGGATATGAAACCCGAAATTAGTACATTGGATGATATTAAGGCCATGCGTGCCGCTTTGATTAAGGTATTGAAAAAAGAAGGCGAAAAAAATCCGGATCCCGCCTTATTCCTTGCCGCACATTATTTTAAAGTATCCCATGGCGTTTTACCGGCCGATCAGGCTTTGGGAGCTAACGGAACCTGTACTAGTTGTCACGGTGAGAACGGTGAAATTGAAAACCGCGTACTGACTTTTACTCCGAACAGCATTCAGGGATTTGATCAAGGTATTAAAGAAGGCTTGATTTATTTGGATTCGGAAGTAAATTACATGAAGCCGACCGATCTGGATGGTGACGGCCAACCGGATGTTTTGGGTGCCACGCAAAAGGAAGTTCTTAAAGTAACCAAAGCCCATTTGGATGAAGAAACGAAAAAATAAAATTTTAACCCCATCAAAAAGCCCCTTAAATAAAGGGGCTTTTTTGGTTTTAGGGCATGGGTGCGGGGTGCACAATTATTCAAATTGACTTTTTACGAAGACTTAGTTTCCCTTTTCGTAATAAGCCAAACTAAAATATCCTTTGCGGTCATTAAATACCGCTTTGGTTTGCAGGCCGGCCCATTGGCCGAATTTTGCAATATCATTTGGAGTAAATTTGTGTGAATTTTCCGTGTGAATGGTTTCTCCTGAGTTCAAACGGATGGTTTCGCCGGTGGCCTTCAAATGAACAACCATTTCTTTTCGAGCCCGGAGATGCATTTCAATACGATTTTTATTTCGATTGTAAAAGGCCAAATGATCAAAATATTCATGCCTGAAATCCGCCCCAACCAGGCGATTAACCACATGCAAAATATTCTTGTTGAATTGATCGGTAACGCCTTGTGCATCATTGTACGCTTTTTCAATCAGATCAACATTTTTTACCATATCCATGCCCAATAGCAGAAAATCGCCGGATTGCATTTCCTGTCCCAACATTTGCAAAAAACGGCGAGCTTCATCCGGATTGAAATTACCGATGGTACTACCTAAAAAACAGAATAGCCGTTTTTTCTCTTTGGGAATCATGCTCAGATCAAATAAAAAATCCGCGGCAAAACCCTGAATATCCATCTCGGGAAATTCCAGCGTTAATTCTTGGGCCGCCCATTCCAGCGCATCGATACTAATATCTATGGGTATGTACGTAATTTGCGGCAAAAGATATTTGGGTATCTGTTCTATTAACAATCGTATTTTGGAGGCATCCCCGCTGCCCAATTCCACAATGTTCAACGCATCAAATTCCAACGCTAATTTATCCCAAAGAGAACTCAGAATGGCTTTTTCCGTGCGCGTGGGATAATACTCATCGAGCTTGGTGATCTCTTCAAACAAGCGGGAGCCCGTTTCATCATAAAAATATTTAGGCGAGATATGTTTTGGGCTGTCTTTTAAGCCCGCGATAATTTCATTCACAACCGCTTGCTTACCGATTTCCGGCAAACAATTAACAATTTCCACTTTATTTTGAACGACAATCGTTTCATCTGAAAAATTCATGACCGCATTTAATCCTTTACTATTTTAACGCCTTTCCAGAAGGCGATGTAATCTTGTATTTCCTTAGCTGCGGGTTTTGGCTCAGGA
>JALWEA010000098.1 GCA_027039465.1 Calditrichia bacterium
TGTAGGGCTTGTGCAGAAAATGAAAACCTTTATTCCACAAACCGCTTTTCATTAATTGACTGTCGGTGTAACCCGATGTGAGCAGGATTTTAATCTTGGGATTTAAACGTTTGATCTCTTCCGCCAATTGATCACCGCCCATTTCGGGCATGACCATATCGCTAAATAATAAATCAATTTTATCGATTAAATTTTCCTTTTTGATCAGTTCCAGCGCTTTGACTCCGTTTTCCGCCTCGTACACTTTGTAGCCTAGGTTGGTCAAAAAGGCGCAGGCCAACTCGCGCACATCCATATCGTCCTCCACCACCAAAACCACCTCTTCCGCTTTGGTAGTCACATCGCTAGTCTCATCGTGCTCGGACTCTTCTTCTTTTTCTTCCGTAATCGGCCAGTAAATGTGGAAGGTTGTACCCCGGCCTTCTTCGCTTTCCAAGTAAATACTGCCACCGTTTTGTTTAATAATACCATAAACCGTGGATAGGCCCAAACCGGTGCCTTTACCTTCGGCCTTAGTCGTAAAAAACGGTTCGAAGATTTTGGTTTGAATGGTTTCCGGAATGCCGATGCCGTTATCCGAAATGCTGATGCGGATAAATTTACCTTCGCGACTACCAGGATGGCGCGAAACAAAACTGGCATCCAGCATCACTTCTTGCGTTTGAATTTTAATGTATTTCTTCAATTTGGGGTCTTCAACCTGATTCAAAGCGTCTCTGGAATTGACAATGAGATTCACCAGCACTTGTTCAATCTGTCCCGGATCGGCCTTGATTTGCGGTAAGTTTTCATTTAGCTCGGTGTGCAAATCAATGTCTTCGCTGATAAGCTGACGCAGCATCTTCCGCAAATCATTAATGATTTGATTGATATTCACAATGCGCGGCTCGATAATCTGTTTGCGGCTGAAAGCCAATAGTTGGCGAATCAAATTTTCCGCTCTACGACCGGCACGCAAAATATGGTGCACGTGAACCAGTTGCGGATGGTCATGAGGTAAGCCGCGTCGAATCATTTCCGCATAGCCGTTGACAGCCGTTAAAATATTGTTAAAATCGTGAGCAATACTTCCGGTCAGCAAACCGATGGATTCCATTTTTTGCGCCTGGAAAAGCTGTTGCTCCAATTGTTTCTTTTCCGTAATGTCGCGCATGATGCCTTCGTAAGCCACAACCTGATTCTGATCGTTAGTGACCGCATTGGCCGTGATCAATGCAATAAGTTTTTTACCGTGTTTGTCTTTCAGGAAAACTTCAAAATCTTTCACGAATCCGTGCTTTTCCATAATTTCCTGAAATTTATTCCGATCTTCACTGTTCCAGTACAGCTCGCGCACATTTAATTTAAGCACTTCGTCAAGTGATTTGTAACCGAATAATTTAACTCCGGCAGGATTCATATCAACAATTCTGCCATTTGGTGTGGTTACAAAAACGACATCGGCAGACCGTTCAAACAACAAGCGTAAACGGCCTTCGGAGCGGCGCAGGTGTTCGCGGGAATGCTTACGATCCAAAGCATTTAAAAAGATCAAACCGGCCGTGTTCAATGTGCGCTCGGTGAACGAAGGCCACGGCTCATGCGGAGAAAGCGCATCCAAGCCGATAAAGCCGACCACCGCATCATTAATGGAAAGCGG
>JALWEA010000099.1:0-1771 GCA_027039465.1 Calditrichia bacterium
ACCAGTCCTTGCCGGGTTCCGCTCTTTCATCGGAACAGGTTAGGTTAAAAGGTGTTTCATCATACGCCATAAATCCCCACCTTATGGGCTTGCACGGCGCAACCTAGTTCCCAATTAATCCATGCCACTGCCTTAATAATCCGTGGAGCATGCCATGGTTCCCGGCCTCGGAATGACTGCTAAATGCTTATATTTTTAGCGGTAATTTTTTATCTCTTTTCAGGAATATTTAGCCCCTTTTTTCGTTCTATTTAAAGAAGAAAAAGGGGCTTTTTTATTGCTTTTTTTTCTTGATGGTTGATATTAACAAAAACCAAATGAAAAAGGGGTGATCATCATGCGTAAAGAAAAAGATGCTTTGGGCGAGGTTTTGGTTCCCGAAGATAAATATTACGGTGCCCAAACGCAGCGCGCCAAAGAGAATTTTCGTATCGGACACGAATACTTTCAGCCGGAATTTATTCGCGCCCATGCTATTGTCAAAAAAGCGGCCGCGCGCGTTAATAAAGCATTGGGCGATCTGGATGCCCGTCTTGCCGAAGCCATTGAAAAAGCCGCCGATGAAGTGATTGACGGGAAATTTGACGATCAATTTCCTCTGGTTATCTGGCAAAGCGGCAGCGGCACACAATTCAACATGAATGTAAACGAGGTCATCGCCAACCGGGCCATTGAAATCCTGGGTGGCGTCATGGGCAGCAAATCGCCGGTGCACCCGAACGATCACGTCAACATGGCCCAATCCACCAACGACACGATTCCCACTTCCATGCACATTGCCGCAATTTTAATGCTCAAAAATAAGCTGCACGGCCCATTGGTGGAATTGGAAGAAGCGTTAAAGCGTAAAGCCGAAGAATTCAAAGATATTATTAAGATCGGTCGAACCCATTTGCAAGATGCCACGCCCGTTACACTGGGGCAGGAATTTTCCGGATATGCCGCTCAGATCAAAATTGCGCACGAAGCCATTGCCGCAACGCTTAGCGGTTTGTCCGAATTACCGATTGGCGGCACGGCTGTGGGTACCGGGCTAAACACCCGCTCAGGTTACGACGCCATGATGGTTGATGAAATCAGTAAAATTACCGGTCACAAATTCAAAAAGGCACGCAATAAGTTTGCCGGTTTGGCCGGTCACGAAGCGTTGGTGGCTCTTTCCGGCGCATTAAAAACTTTGGCAACCGCTTTGATGAAAATCGCCAACGACATCCGATGGCTGGCCAGCGGCCCGCGCAGCGGATTGGGCGAAATCAATCTGCCGGCCAATGAACCCGGTAGTTCCATTATGCCTGGTAAAATTAATCCCACGCAAAGTGAAATGGTCACGCAGGTTGTTTGTCAGGTTTTCGGCAACGATCTGACCGTTTCCATGGCCGGATCGCAAGGGAATTTCGAATTGAACGTTTTTAAGCCGGTGATTATTTTCAATGTATTGCAGTCTATCGACTTATTAGCAGACGCTATTAAATCTTTCACGGAAAAAGCGGTAAACGGGATAACGCCGAATTTTAAAAATTTAAAAGAGCATCTTGAAAATTCATTAATGCTCGTTACGGCCCTGAACAAACACATCGGTTACGACAAAGCGGCGGAAATTGCTTTGAAAGCCTTGCGCGAAGACAAAACCCTGAAGCAGGCGGCTCTGGAGTTGGGCTATTTGAGCGAAGAACAATTCAACGAATGGGTACGACCGGAAAAAATGTTGGGGCCGGAGGCTTAATAAATTTCAGAAAAAAGCATGCGAACCGATCAGTGGTCTGAAATGTTT
>JALWEA010000099.1:1781-15998 GCA_027039465.1 Calditrichia bacterium
ATCGATACTTTAAAAAACTTTAAATTGCGGCTGTTAAAAACGGATTACGTGTAAGATCATGAAAATAGGTTCGTTAAGGGGTGGGGTGATTTTGCTTCTTGCCATCGCCCTGCCCTTAGTGCTAAAGGCCCAAAACAAACATTACTTTTTTTATCGGCCGGAAATCGACTACGGATCCGAGGCGGTTTCAAATCCTTTAACATTGTTGTTAAACGGAAGCTATGATGTGTTGCGCAATGGCGGCCACCAAAACAACGGCGAATCCGTCAGTATTTTCCAATTGGATTACCGACAGGGTTTTCGCAATGTTTGGGACAACATCACCAACCCGGCTTATCACATTAATCATTACGGTTGGAAGCGATTTTTAACGCAGGAAGTCTTCCCGACTAGTTTGGATGCCAATAAAGCCCAATGGTTGCCCAACTACGGACACCATATTATAGGCAGCGGCATGCTTTGGGTGCGTACGGCCGAATGGTTCGATTATCACGGTTACCCTCATCCTTACTGGTTTTCTTTTTTGGTGACAACCGCCTACCAATTTATGAATGAGGTTTTGGAAAATAATCATTCCAATAGAACAAACGTTGACCCCATTGCCGACATTTTAATTTTTAATCCCTTGGGTTTTTTGGTGTTTAGTTCGCATGCCGTTCGCAAATTTTTTTCCGAAACGGTTCGCATGTACGATTGGTCGCTTCAGCCTGTATTTAATCCGTTTAATGCCCATTTGCGCAATGCCGGGCTTCAATTCGCCTTTAAATATCAACCGCACTCTTTTAAGCGTACGGCCTTATTTCTTTACTACGGCATTTACGGCATCGGCGGCATCAGCTATCGCGTTAAAAAAGATTACCACCTTTCGTTCGGTCTGGGTACCGTGGTTAATCGCTTGCAGGAGCACATTATTCACGGTTCCCGCCTGATTACGCCGCATACGGACGGCGCCTTGGGCATTTTCTGGGATCGCAATCATTCCGTATTGCTTTCGGCCATTTTAACCGGCCCGCGCATGTACAACGCACGCATTAATGTGTATCCGGGATTGATTTCAATCGGCAAATTCAGCCCGGGATTATTCCTGGCGTTCGGTCAGTGGGATCATTTTGTTATAGGCTTTACTTTGGCCCGCTTCCCAGTGGGGCTTGCTGCCGGCGCCGGAGGAAAGTAGGTTAATTCGGAACCTGTTATTGGGAATTAGGAATTGGGAACTGGGAATTTGGAATTAATCTTGGCGTTATTCGTGTATGCTTTAATTCGTTATTCGGAAACCATTATTTGTGCAATGAGTGGCCTATCCGTCCCTAAATACGATTCCGCCTGCGATTGGGAATTGGAAACTTGGAACTGGGAATTAGGAACTTTTCCAAACGAAGAAGAGATACCTAAAGCGGGAGAACCTTTAACTTCCACTTTGCGCAAAACCTGCCGCAAACTACCGCTAAACGGATATACGAATAACGAATAACGGATAACGACAACCCGACCAACCATTCCCATTTAACCATTAAACCATTCAACCTTTTTACGCTTAACGATTATACGAATAACGAATACACGCTTTCCCATCAAAAAAGGCCACGGAAGGAGTGCCCCCGCAGCCCTTTGGTTTTTAATTAGCGAATCAACATCATCTTTTTGGATTGCACAAAACCCTTGTCCGTAGTCAGGCGGTAAATGTACACGCCGGAAGCCAGATTTTTTCCGTCAAAAATAATTTCGTACGTACCGGCTGCTTTGTAACCGCTCATAAGTTCTTTTACTTTTTGACCGTTTACGTTGTAAACACTCAGATGCACTTTAGCATCTTCGGGTAAATCAACCGTAATATGCGTAACGGGATTGAACGGATTAGGGAAGTTCTGATGCAGGGCAAAAGTTTTCGGAATAACCTGAGAAGGTAATTTAACTTTCGGATTGCTTTGTGACTCATCGGTTTTGATGATGCGATAAACAAGAGCGCTGGAATCCGCCAACTTCATTGCAAATTTTCCGCCTCTGCTCCCCAAATTTACGATAGTCGTTAATTTGAAAAACCGTTCACCGTTAGGTGACGGGTTATTCGGCAAGTCTCCATATTTCAATGGCGTTAAATTAATGGTATCTCCGTTGTCAACGAAATTCAACGTGTAAATCAAGTCGTCATCGGCCGGTCGATTGATAACGTTTTTAAAAATGACTTCCAAATTCATGGTTAAGGGCACATTATCGCCCGAAATATTCATACTATCGGTACGTAACGCCTGATTCATTTGCAAGGTATCCTGTCCGTAAGTAAAATCATAAAAACGAATAATAATATGTCCTTCCTGCCCGCCGTTTGCATCGGCGCTTAATTTCATATTAATTGCACCCCAATTCGGATTAACCGGCTCAATGGGAATGGCATTCGAAGGCCCGTTGACATCCGTGCGTAAAATAAACGGTGCATCGTCATAGTGCATCCAGCCGGCACCTTGAGATACATGATCGCAAACGGAAGGATAATGACCTGTACCGAAATAAGAATACCCGTAATAATTCTGATTAACAAAATGTTTCCGATAAATCCCGCCGTTTTTCTCGTAAAAGATATAGGCCGTTTGATCTTCAAGCGCTGTTACGGAAGGATTATAAACACTGTAATCGGAAGATTTGATTTCCGTTACCGTACCATAAGGTACAACGTTTCCAGGCGGAGGCGCTGCGGATGAAATGGTATTGCCCGAAGAACCCGGCATATACATGCGATAAAGAACTTCGTTCTTCTGATCCTCGGTGTTGTATGCGCTCCAAACCACATGGCAATAACCGTTCATGATGCTGACATTCGGATGGCTTTGATCGGAATAGGTATCATCGTCATTGGAAACTTGTTCTTCGCCTCCCCAGGTTAAAACGCCATTATCCCACCAGGCGGTTGTTATGAATACCTGGCCGTTATGATCAAACGCCATGGCAATTTGTTCGTTGTTGATTGAATGATAGGCATCGGCGCTGAGCGACGGATTAGACCCGGTTTCTTCATGAGTTGGCATATACAAGCCGTCTTCATAGGTATAAACATCTATCTTCGAAGATGAATATTGATACCCAACGGCAATGACCGGTTGGAAATCACCGGAAGCGTCATTTCGTTTTATAATGGTCACGGAAGTGGTCGGAGAAGCTGAGCCCGCATCTTTGGAGAAGGCATCAACCACATCACTTTCAGACCAGGCAGGCGTTGCATCATCGTAATTGATATGCCTTTCGAAAACCGCAAAATTCTGATCATCGTAATTTTCAATATAAACAATGTAAACATGATCGCCAAATGCAGCAATGGAAGGAGCCGAATAATAGGAGCCGTCTTCATCCCTGTCCAAACGAATTTCTTTTGACCATGTTTTTCCGTCATCGTTTGAATAGGCATACCAGATCTTTTGATCGTCCACGTAAACCCAATGCAGTTTACCGTCGTTGGTTTTGGCAAATTTACGGGCATTATTGGTGGCCGTGGCATTTTGCACATTAGAACATAAATGCCCTTTGTACACCGCGCGCGCTTCGGTATTAGGCTGGTGGAAAACTACCGGTGTCTGCTGCTTGTCCGGCGATTGGAAACTCACATCCGTACCTTCCCATTTTAAGAAGTAACCGGTTATGGTTTCACTATGAGCAGTAAATGATTGCTGATCTTTTGCTTTGACGGAGTAATATGGTTTATTAGGATCATTCGGATCTGGGTTTTGATCCAAAAAAACACCCTGATGATCCGAATCAAGACTTAAAGTCAACGTGGAATCATAAGAATGAAAAATGGCCTCTGTCCCGCGATTTCGCAATCCGTAAGTGGTTTCCACGGTATCGCGCAGCCATGGATCAGAAAATGATACGGAACCTATACCGCCGGAAGTTAAGGATGCTTTTATTGAAGCCGAATAAGCTTTAGCGAACTGCGCATCAATTTCATTTGTATTTTTATCAATAGTAAAAGAATGTTTGATAATGTAGGAGCTATCGTTTACCCAATATTTAAATTTTTCATTTTGGTAAATATTCGTATCCGCTTTTAAGATTTGATTACTTCCTAATGACCAGGAAAATTGATATGGTGTATCATAGCCATTCCATTGTGATTCCCAGTGAAATACTTTATCGCCTATAACCGAAATTGAATCCGTACTTAATTCGTCAACCCATATTTTTAATGGACCGCCTCCTAAAGTTTCATAAGCATTTGCTTTTCCATAACCGGAATGCTTATGCCAAACTCCACCGCTATATCCGTCAATACCATCAGCATTTTGTGTCAAGGCGTTATAAAAATCCTCATGCGTTTTATTTTGATCTTTGTAATAGTTTCTATAAAGTGCTGCAATTCCTGCAATATGAGGCGCAGATGCAGACGTACCATAAAACGTTTCAAACGGCGTTCCTACAAGTGATGTATTAACTCCGTCTGTAGCCGTGATAGTTGGTGTATAACGGGTTGAATATCCCGAGGTTTTTTCATAAAGAACAGTAGGTCCGTAAGAACTAAAATATTCAATATGTAATGTATCTTCGGCAGGATAGGCTGCTACCGAAATAGCGCCTTCGGCGGCAGCATGTCCGAAAATTTGATCTTTATCCTCTTCTCCATAATCATGCGTATATTTTAAATCCCGATTTATGGCCAGAACTTTAAATTTACGATTTGCAAAATCACCTTTAACATATTTTACCAAAATATTTAAATTTTCAGTAGTATTAAGATAATTTCTGTAACTAACAATTTCAATCGGATTATTTGATCCATTAGGATCTTGTATGGTTCTGCCTCCTTCACCTACAATTTCATTATTACTATTAATAATATATAAATCCAAATCCAGATCAGGGTGATTCCAATCATCCGCCCACTGAAGAACAAAAGTTGTATATCCCGTATCAACAGTAACCGTATTAGTTGTATCAAGTTTATCATTGCTTTTATCATTATAAAATATTACCCAGTTATTAGCATTTAAAGAATTTGAGTTTAATTCTCCGGTATACATTGACTTTGCAAAATTTCCTGCGGATGATACATATATTATGTCGTCAAGGTTAATCTTATTTGTAATATCTTGGGCCAATTCACTATCGGTAAACCAAGGCTCATCAGCAAAACCGACGTCGTCCACTATTATTTTACATCCTTGACTAATTAGATCATTAACAGTTTGTGACATTTGTTCATAAGTGCCATCGCCATATAAGTAACTTCCGAACATTAATTCGCAGTTTGGGGCAATATCGTAAATAATTTCCATCATCGCCCGTGCTTCCATTCCTGCCGTATTCGCCAAATTTTCATGTCCTTGTAAAATGGAAACCATCCCCAAATCACCTGAATATTGGGAATCAGTATATCCTTTAATTCCATCGGATATAACACCTATTTTAATACCGGTACCGTCAACATTTTTTTGTTCTCTTGCCAACCGGGCAAAAAGTTGTTCGTCTCCTTGCGTTGTGTATGATCCCACTTTGGTATAAGGTTTAAGAATAGGAAGTATTGAGGCCGTACGATTGTCTTTGGCAATGGTCCATATTTTGTCAAATGGAATGTAACAGGAAATCTTTGGTCTTGAATTTTTTATAAAGTACTGTGGATAATAAGCGAATATTATTGTTACCGATTGGATTTTTAACCATTCTTTGTATTTTTCGAAATCAGCTTCGGACATATCCTCCTTCAGTAATATTCTTAATTTTAAAGCTCCGACACTATTAATTTTTAATATATTATCACAATAATTTTGTTTTATCTCTTTGATATCGGTTATCTTGCCTTTATTTATAGCCGTTTGTATTTTTGAAATTTTGCTAAGAACATAACTATCAATTTTCTTTTTATATGGAGGCAATTTTGCCTTTTGGCTTTCTATTTTATTTACTTGTTGATTAATATGTTTATGAAATTTTTGCGAAATGTACGAAGCATTAGCACTAACAAATGTAAATAATAAAATAAACAGAATAACTCGCATTATTTACTCCTTTCAAATTTTGACTTCAAGGGCAAACATGCTTATTTTCTGTTTGCCCTTTTTGTTTTTCGTCCAAATAACCAAGGGTAACCCGGAATGTGCCGCTAACACATTTCGGGTTTTTTAATTAAATACAAGCATACGCATCACCTCCTTTTTAAATACTTATCTTTTTAAAATGACGACATAAGCTGCCCTGCCTTTATGGCCAACTGCAGCAATTATATTTTTTTTAACAAAAACAGAATATAGATGTCCGGAAGGAAAGTCCTTATTAAAAACAAATTTCCAGCTTATTCCGTTAAAATGAAATATCTGCCCGAAGGCATCAACCACAAACAGATCATTGTAATCATTTCCGCTTATTTTATTCATAAAATATCTATTACTGTCATTTAAAATTTGCCATTTTCTATTTATAACTTTTCTGAATATTCCATCCCCGCAGCTATAAATTACATTTTTATTTTTAAACCAAACGGAATAGGGTTTACGGTCGGAAAAAGGCCAATTAAAATGTTTAACAACACTATTCGATACGATTTGACCTATTATTTTTTCTCCGGTGTTTGAATAATGGGTTGCGGCAAACAATATATAATTTTTACGGCCGTAAATATCTCTAATGTGTGCCGTAGTCCCGCTCTCAATCCTTGTCCATTGCCGGCCATCGTAATGCGCTATCAATCCGTTGTTGCCTACAACATATAAATCATTATCAGAAGTGCCCCAGATTTTATTTATTGAAACAGGAGTACATTGATTTTTAACCTGAATTCCATTTTTAATAAATGTTATTTCTGAGCCAGAGGAAATAAATATCGTATAGTTTACAACATAGACAGACCTTGCAGGATATTGAAACATACTACCGTGAGTACAAAATGTATGGAATAATATTTTTTTTAATTCCCATTTCTCCCCATCCCAATGTGCCGCATTGTATTTATCATTTTCAGTGTAAATCTCACCAACCGCCCAAATATCGTTCTCATCAATAATGACCACGTCGTAAAAACTGCTGCTGCCGCCCTGCCCGCCAAATTCAAAAGACTGCCAGGTAAAGTTGTGGGAAGTGGTGTCCATGGTGGTCACTGGTAGCCGGTTGCCGGTTGCCTGTAGCTTGCCGTTCTTTAAAACTTTGGCGCTAAAGGAATAAGTCGTGGCCGGTTGCAGGCCGTCAACATAAAGCACGGAGTCAGCGTTTGTTAACGGTTTGTTTACAATCAGGCTGTCGTTGCGGTAAAGTTGTAATTTTAAATCGGAAGAATCGTTCTGTGCTATTTGCGTTTTCAACTTTAGCCAGGCTTCGGTGCAGGAAACATCGGCTACGGTAAGTTGCAGGGATTGCGGGTTGGAGATGGGCTCGGTACTGCGTTTGCAAGATGAAAACAGGAAAAAGGAAAAAAGAAAAAGGAAAAAGGAAAATTTTAAGACAAAAGACATAAGACAAAAGACAAAAGATTTCTTTGCTTGCATAGATTGATCTCCGGTTGTTGAGTTTAACGGTAAAAAGTAAAAAAGGTTAAGGCGGGTAGCGGCGGTTCGGGGCATACGTCTCCCGTTCAGAAAATTCCGCAAACTGCGGGGGGGGGGGGTAAATTTTACCTTGCTTAAAATTCATTTTTAATATTTGCCTTTATAAAAGGAAAGGTAACAAACCATAATATAAAAATATTTTTAAACAATGCAAGCCTGATGTTAAAATTTTTAACTTTTATTTTACCTGTTTTTTCGTTGCCGTAAAAATAGGTGTGCAATAAATTTCGGAAATCAATATTCATATTGCATTATTTTAAAATACAGCGCATCGTATCATTAATACGTTCCTGTTATTCCCAAATTGAAGGTGTCGGTAAATTTCGACAGCAGCGATTTAATGACCGAAAACTTGGTATCGGCTCCGATTGTCTGATTTAGCCGAGCAATAGTAAACGATCAACGCTTACCGGATAACGATTATTCGAATAACGGATAACGGATACAAAAATAACGATTCCCATTTAACCATTAAACCATTCAACAATTCAACCTTCCTACGATTAACGATTAACGAATACACGAATAACGCTCCCCCTTAACCCTTCAACCCTTAACTCTTAACATTTTTACGGCTACAACTTTCTCCCCATCTCCGCTTCCTCCCATTGCATTGTTGCCCTGCTTTTGCGTACATTTCAAAATGATTAATCGGACGGGAAATTCATGGCAAACTACATTTTAGGCATTTCTGCGTTTTACCACGATTCGGCAGCCGCTCTGCTTAAAGACGGCGAACTGATAGCCGCAGCGCAGGAAGAACGCTTCAGCCGCAAAAAGCACGATCATTCTTTTCCCCAAAAAGCTATTGATTATTGCCTGCAGGAGGCCGAAATTTCTGCCCGCGATTTGGACTTTGTTGTTTTTTACGAAAAACCGTTCGTCAAATTCAATCGCATTTTGGAAACCTACCTAACGGTAGCGCCAAAAGGATTGCGCTCATTCTTAATGGCCATGCCTTTGTGGATCGGTCAAAAACTTTGGATTCCCGATTTGATTAAAAAGAATCTCGGTTATAACGGTCCGCTGCTGTTTGCGGAGCATCACGAATCACATGCCGCCTCGGCCTTTTTCCCTTCGCCGTTTCAGAAGGCCGCCATCTTAACCATGGACGGTGTGGGAGAATGGGCCATCTCATCGATTGGCATCGGAGAAGGTAATGCCATTCAACTGTTATCCGAACTGCATTTCCCCCATTCGCTGGGATTGCTTTATTCCGCGTTTACCTATTTTACCGGTTTCAAAGTCAATTCCGGGGAATACAAGCTGATGGGGCTGGCGCCGTACGGCGAACCCAAGTACCGCCAAATCATTTTGGATGAACTGATCGATCTCAAAGAAGACGGGTCTTTCAAATTGAATATGCGCTATTTCAATTACCTGAGCGGATTAACCATGACCAATCGTCGTTTTGCCCGGTTGTTCGGCGGCCCGCCGCGTAAGCCGGAAGCGCCCTTAACCCAACGCGAAATGGATTTGGCGGCCTCGGTGCAATCCGTAACCGAAGAAATTGTCCTGCGCATGGCCAAACACGTCAGGCAATTGACCGGACAAAAATATCTTTGTTTGGCCGGAGGCGTAGCCCTGAACTGTGTGGCCAACGGCAAATTATTACGTTCCGGCTTGTTTGACGATATTTGGATTCAACCTGCGGCAGGCGATGCAGGAGGCGCTCTCGGTGCGGCTTATTTGGCCTATTACCATCATTTGAAACAAACCCGCTCCGTTAACGGTCAAACGGATCGGCAAAACGGTTCCTATTTGGGGCCGTCCTTTTCGGATCGGGAAATCGAAGCGTTTTTGCAAAAGGAGCACGCCGTTTACCGACATCTTGACGAGGCGGAATTGTTGGAATTAACGGCTGATCTTCTGCGGCAAGGCAAAGTAACGGGCTGGTTTCAGGGACGGATGGAATTCGGGCCGCGCGCCCTGGGCAACCGTTCCATTTTGGCCGATCCGCGCAAAGCGGACATGCAGAAAATCCTGAATCTTAAAATCAAATTTCGCGAAAGTTTTCGTCCTTTTGCTCCGGCCGTTTTGGAAGAAGATGCCGCCGAATGGTTCGAAATCGACCGCCCCAGCCCATACATGCTGCTAACCGCTTTCGTGCATCCGTCCAAACGCTTGCCGGAGGAAACAAGCCAACTTTTGCAGGGATTGGATCGCCTGAAACTCAGGCGTTCGCTCATTCCGGCAGTTACGCATGTGGATTATTCCGCTCGCTTGCAAACGGTCAACCAAAAGACCAATCCGCTGTTTTATCGCCTGCTCAAAACATTTAAGCAAAAAACGGGCTGTCCGGTCTTGATCAATACTTCGTTTAATGTCCGCGGCGAGCCCATTGTACGCACACCACAGGAGGCCCACGCCTGTTTTCTGCGCACCCAAATGGACGTGCTGGTCATGGGACATTTCATCCTGCTAAAATCCGAACAGCCGCAAACGCACATCCAAACTTACCGTCAGGAGGTGTTCGAACTTGATTAGCAATGAATCCCACCGCAATCCGAGTGCAAAACAATTACGCTCTTTCTCCGTGGTTACGGTAACCGGCTTTCTGTTGATTGCCCTGATTGCCTGGCGCAAAGATGCGTTAGCCGTTGCAGTGGTTTCTCTTTTTTTGTCGATTTTAATCGTGGCCGCCCAATTTTATCGGCCGCTGTTGCGGCAGCTCTATCGTTGGTGGATGGGCGTCAGTTCGATTTTGGGCTGGCTGTCGTCACACATTATTTTAACGTTGATTTTTTATCTGGTTTTTACTCCGGTCGCATTGCTTCTTAAATTAATCGGTAAAGCGCTTTTGGATTTACATTTTCCGGACGAGCGCAATACGTATTGGCAAAAACGCGTTAGAAGCCGTAGCGACCTTGAAAAAATGTTTTAAATTTTAGGACGACATCATGGCAAAATGGAATATTGTTCGGGAATATTTAAGCTTCCTGAAAACGCATAAAAAATGGTGGCTTTTACCGATCGTACTTATCCTGTTGCTCCTCGGTATCGTCATCATTTTGGCGCAAGGCAGCGCTTTGGCTCCGTTTATTTACACATTATTCTAATCGTAGGAAGGTTGAATTGTTGAATTGTTGAATGGTTAAATTGTTGAATGGTTAAATGGGAATTGTTATTCGTTAAATGGTGGTTGGCGTTTGGGAACCTCTGCTTCATTCCGGCAAGTTCCCAGTTCCCAGTTCCAAGTTCCTAATCGCAAACGGAATCGTATTAAGGAACAGATAGGCCATTCATTGCACAAATAATGGCTTCCGAATAACGAATACACGAATAACGATAAGACCAATTCCAAGTTCCTAATTCCTAATTCCTAAACCCAACAGCCCATAACATCTTGATTTGATACATCCGTTTTTCGTATTTTAATTTCAGGTGAAATTGTATCGAGGGATGGATGTTTACCCTCCGCAAAACCGCTTACGAATACCGATTTACCGAATTAACAAATTCCCCGATTCCTATTACGGCCGATAGCGACCACGAAAAAGCATTATCAATAAAATATCAGGGGTGGCCATGTTAAAAAAATTAGTTGCCCGACCGAATGAAGTCCTGGATATTCGTACCGAAATTATCGCCGGGATTACCACATTTTTAGCCAGCATGTACATTATTGTCGTTAATCCGTCCATACTTAGTCATGCGGGCATGCCGTTTAATGCGGTGCTGACGGCTACCGTTTTGGTTAGCGCGTTCAGCAGCATTGCCATGGGTATTTATGCCAAAAATCCCATTTTATTGGCGCCTGGCATGGGACTCAATGCCTTCTTTACTTATTCGGTTGTCTTGGGGATGCATGTCAGTTATCAGGTGGCTTTGGGTGCGGTGTTTTGGTCCGGGGTTATTTTTATTCTGCTTTCGGTTTTTAATGTTCGTACCGCCATCGTTAAAGCCATTCCCCAGCAAATTCGTTTTGCCATTGCAGGGGGCATCGGATTGTTCATTAGTTTGATCGGCTTTGAAAATGCACGATTTATTGTTTCGAACAAAACAACGATCCTGTCTTTTGCCACATTGAACGTAATAACCGCCACTTTTGCCGTCGGCCTTTTAATAACCGCAATTTTGGTTGCCAGGCGTGTTCGCGGCGCTTTGATTTTTGGTATTGTAATCACCACGCTGTTGGCCGTGCCTATCGGACGACTCTACGGCGATGCCACACCTTTTTACGGTCATGCCACCCTTGTGGATTGGAAAGGCGTTTTTGCAAGACCCGATTTTTCTCTATTTCTCAAACTGGATTTCATTCATTCTTTGGAACTCTCAATTTGGCCGGTAATTTTCGTTTTTCTTTTTGCCGATATGTTCGATAGTCTTTCCACGTTTATCGGCGTGGCGGAAGCGGGCAATCTGATCGATGAAGAAGGCGAGCCGCTGAATATCAAAGAATCGCTCATTGTGGATGCCTTTTCCACGGCTATTTCCGGATTGTTTGGCACCAGCTCGGGTACCAGCTACATCGAGTCTGCCACGGGCATTGAAGAAGGCGGGCGCACGGGATTAACGGCTATTGTCGCAGGATTGCTCTTTTTGCCGTTTATTTTCTTTGCTCCCATTTTGTCCGTCATTCCCGCTTTGGCCACAGCGCCTGCGCTGGTTTTGGTGGGCGTGTTCATGATGCAACCCGTTACCAAAATCAATTGGTCGAAATACGACGATGCGATTCCCGCTTTTTTGGCTATGATTTTGATTCCGTTTACCTATTCCATCACTCAAGGACTTATTTGGGGCTTTTTAAGCTGGACGGTCATTAAGTTTTTTACCGGGAAGAGAAATGAAATTTCACCCATGCTTTGGGTGATTGACGTCTTTTCCATTTTGGCGTTAGTTTTGAAATAAAAAAAATTTAGCGGAATTTTAACGTTTGTAAATGATTGCCAATTTTTACGGCGTTCGGAATGACAAATGGGCCGCGCTATTATTCGGTCCTGCCTTAGGAGTGGAAGAATCCTTTTCAAAGCGGCAACGGACGCGATGGATTTTTTGCTGCACATAGAGCCAAGATTAATTTTTTCTAAAATTTGCTTAAAATAAATTCAAAGGAGGAAATCATGCGTTTTTTTATTGTTTTCCTTTTTATGATTTTGTTTTTGTCATCCGGGTGTAAAAAAATTACGGAACCGATAGGCGGTCCGATCGGTAATTATTCTTTTTCTTTTACTAAAGGCAATTATTGGAGCTATGCGGCACTTGATTCTACGTGGTATCCAAAGGAAAATTTCCCTTATGTTCGAACAGGTAGGGAAAGAGTATCGGTTCTACGCGATACGGTTCTAAATAACGGGCAAAAAGTAAATACCATTTATTGCGAGACCGGAGATCTTGGTGATTTTGATTACGTTCGCTTTGCACATGATTCACTGTGTTTTTATTCCGATTTGGATGGAAAGCTGAAAAATCTTTTTCTTTTTCCTTTGACAACAGGCAGAACATGGACGGTTATGAATGAAAAAATGGAAGTTATCGGACAGGAAACCATCAAAACAAAGGCCGGTGAATTTCAGACGTTTCATGTTAAACGGTACGTTTCGCGAGCGGATTACTATGGCGAAACTCATTACTGGATTGCCAACCATATTGGAATTGTAAAAAGATTCGATAATCTGTTTTTCACAATAAATAAGATACGCAATCATAGTTATTTAAATTTGGTGTGGACAAACGTTAAATAACGAACTTTCTTTAAAGCTTTTGTGCGTTCTTTACTCGACAACCGGTTGCCTTTGACCGCGTGCGTTTCCCGAGTGATTCTGCCGGACTTGAGTAGTTGGGGTACTGATGCCTACTAAGAGTTTCAGGCAACGCGAAAAAGGTTACGGCTGAAATGAATTTAGGGAAAAGTGTTAAAAATAAAAAAGCTCCGACATTATACCGGAGCTTTATTTGGTGCGAAAGGGGGGATTTGAACCCCCACGGGCTTGCGCCCACTAGACCCTGAACCTAGCGCGTCTGCCAGTTCCGCCACTTTCGCATTTGCAGTGTGCAAATATATTAAATTCTACACCCGAAATCAATTCCTTGATACGAGCACGGAAATAAAATTAGCCCTGCATTTTCAAAAATGATTCAGCCGTTAATTTGTCGAGTTTTTCGAAATATTCACTTTCCGACTCAGCATCCGCTCCCATTCCGCCTTGTAAAACGGCAAAAATATTATCCGCTAAGACGGTACCGATGGCATGGATGGCCTGATGGCGATCCAGTCCTTCATTCTGTAATCGCTTTAAAGCATTGATGACCGCCAGAACTCCCATGGCAACCTGATTTTCAACAATAACGTGGAAAGTTGCGTGTAATTGTGCATTGGGTAAGTCAATCTTTTTTCTATTGTGATATTCTTCCACAATGATAATGCGTTCCATTTCGTCCAAATCCAACCATTCCTGTGGATCGGGTGGGGTTAAAGGATCGTATTTCATAACAATGCCTCCTGTGATTTTCTAATATTATTTTAATCGATGTTATCGAAAAATCAAAATTTTTTTGGATTATTATTGCGCCTCAGGCCAAAGCCAAACGAAAAATCATTTGGATTCTTTCTTGTCAAACCTCTGCCAGAAATCTTTAATGGCTTTCACATAATTCGTCGTGATTTCAACATCGCCGTGCTTTTGGAACCAATACTCCGGCAGCAAAATATTATACGCTTCATCGGCGAAACGTTCTCCGATCAAAATCAATATTA
>JALWEA010000100.1 GCA_027039465.1 Calditrichia bacterium
CAGACCTTTGATCCTGGAAAAAATACCGGCCTGATACAGTTGAGCCAAATAGCGATCGATTTTATACGGTTCCTCGCCCACATCTTCCAAAAACAAAATTTGTCCGCTTACATCCGGCATGAACGGTGTTCCCAATTGATGCGCCACCATCGACAAACACCCGCCGATCAACGTTCCTTTGACCGTACCCTCATGCCAAACCTGAACCTCATTTTGACAATCGAATGAAAAGGTATAGGTGGCGGACTCGTTCTGAATTTGTCCCCAAAAATGTTGTTCCGTAAAGGACAAAATTCCGCTACCCATCTCAACGGCTGCCATCGGCCCCGAAACGGAAGGCACCCCGGCTTTTTGCCAAATGGCCAATTGCAATGTGGTAATGTCCGAGTAGCCTACCAAAGCCTTGGGATTATTCCGGATAATTTGGTAATCCAACTTATCCAAATAGCGCAGGGTTCCCCAACCGCCACGGGCGCAAATAATGGCATCCGTTTGCGGATCGGCAAAATATCGATTGATTTCCTGCGCGCGCAATTGATCGCTTCCTGCAAAGTATTTATCTTTGGCCGTTAAACTTTGGCCTTCGATAATTTGATAACCCAAATTCTTTAAATAATGAATTCCCCGCTCTAATTTTCCTTGATCCGGCGGAAAAGCGGGCGCAATAATCGCAATGGTTCCGCCGGGTTTTAAAGCGCGTAACATGCCAACTCCTTGTTGTTTATTTTAATGGCAAATATAAGAAGATTTTAGTTACGGAGAGAATAAAAAATGGCGGTCGAAACTTAAAATCCTAAAAAACCCGTTAATTTTTCCTTTCATTTAAAGCCGCTGCAAAGCATTACGGGAATGATTTGATCGAATCGAAATTTTCCCTTAATTTTGCCGTTCAATAACACAGGTCGATGGTTAATTGGGGGAAAGCTAAAATGGATGAATTGGTAGAAGCCACCCGTAATGCGAAGTATGTGGTGATTTCGGAAGAACAATTGCAAGAATTATTGAATTCAACCGAGCTCATTCAGGAGCATGATACCATGGTCTCGGATAAACTGCGCCTTTTGCGCTATAACGATTACCTGTTCGTGCAGGAAAAATCGGACAAAGGCGAATATTTGTTGCGGGGATTCGAATCGGAGCTGGAAGCGCGTCAGTTCATCATGGATCGTATGAAAACTTACGAAGACATGTGGGACGGCTGCGGCTGTAAAGTGTATTACTACGAATGAGATACGGGAATGGTTAAGAGTTAAGGGTTAAGAGTTAAGGGTGTAAGGGTTGAATAGTTGATTGGTTGAATGGTTAAATGGGAAGCGTTATTCGTTAATCGTAAAAAGTTAAATGGTTAAATTGTTGAATGGTTAATTGGGAAAATCGTTATTCGTAGAGGGCTCTCATTGCGAGGCCGGGAACCATGGCTGGCGCCATGGATTATTAAGATAGTGACATGAGGCCTGTCATTCCTGGAGTAGCGAGAGATGAAAGCAAAAGTACCGGCAGCGACATTTGTTTTTTCCACCCCCTGTTGTCCCCCTCGTAGTTATTAAGTGTAAAGTCAAGAGAAAGGACGACATTTTTTGTATGTCGTCCAAAACGTTTGGCTACCTATTGACATATAGGTCTTGGGCTA
>JALWEA010000101.1 GCA_027039465.1 Calditrichia bacterium
CATTTACGAATTGGGTAAGCTCTATTTCAAAAAACAGGAATATGCCAAAGCCGACGCTTTGTTCAAAGAAGTGGAAACCCAATTTTACCAAAACCACAAGGATTACTATCTGTCCGTTTTGTATATGAAAGGTTTTATCAATTATTACGCCGGTAAATTGGACGAAGCAGAAAAGTTGTTTGAAGAACTGTTGGAGCAGGCGCCGGACGAGGAGCGCCGTTCTTCGGCCCTGTTCGGCTTGGCTTTTGTGGCTTTTGCGCGCAAAGAATATCTTAAAACGATCAACTTGTGCGAAGCCATTGCCAAGCACAACGAGCATTTTTACGATACCGAAACGTTGGGGTTTTTAACCGCTGCTTCGTTCCATCATTTGGGGCGCAATGATGTTTTTGAGAAATATTATCAGCAATTGGTAAAGCGCTATCCTAACGGACGTTATCGTGAAGAGCTGGAACACATTAAGGCAAAAATTAGTAATTAAATACAAATTAGCACAAAAAGGAATGTTAGAATAAATGTACATTGATTTGCTAAATGCCATTTAGCAATATATCTTATCTCAGGAATATTTTATAAAAAGGCTATTTTTAAATTCGGAGAACCAACCAATCATGAAAAAGTATATATTTTCTACATTCCTAATGATTTTTGTGCTTGCTCGTATCTCTTTTTCCCAAATCAATCCGGCCTGCGCTTTTTATCCTTTGAAAATTGGTGATTTGTGGCAATATAGAGTTACTTTTGTTCTAAATAATACCAATATCGATACAACCTATTATTCTTTTAAAGAGGTACTTGGCGACACCCTAATGCCGAATGGTTATCATTATAAAATAGTCTCGGAAGAGTCATTGGAATCTTATGAAGTTGGCGATATGATTATTCGATATATCATGGTCGATTCCGTTTCGGCTAATGTATATGAATATTCAGAAGAATATGAAAATATAAAAGGAAAACTCATTGATAGTTTGGAATGCCAAGCCGGTGATACGTTTGACGACGGACAGGGAATGATTTCTACATGTTCGGACGTCTTTATGGATACTGTGTTGGATTATTATACGGAATGTAAATTTATTGATTTGGATATGCCTGATTTCCAGGAGTCTCATAAATTGGCAAAGGATATTGGAATTTATTATCAAAATAAAACTTTTCTCGATGGTTATGGTGGAAATAAAGCGTTTGAACTAATTTATGCGAACATAGACGGTAAAATATATGGTGAGCAACCGAATTCAATATTGAATAAGAAAACGAGGCCGTATCTATTTAGTTTGAAAAATAATTATCCTAATCCCTTCAATCCAACAACAAAAATTCAATATACTTTGGGGACTTCAGGTAGAGTTAAATTAGTAATTTATGACAACACAGGAAAAATTGTTCGGACAATGTTTAATAAATATCAGGAAGTCGGTAAGCACTTAATAGAATTTGACGGGAGTAATTTAGCCTCCGGGATTTATATAATTAGTTTGCAATTTAAAAACCAACGTTTGGCAAAGAAAATGATTTTAATTCGATAACAACATTATGTGCCCTAACAAGCCCATGCGCGAGCCTTGGCTAGGCGGTGCATGAACCGGCATTTTGAGATTTTAGTTATGCGAAGCAAAGCCGGTGATTTGCAGGCCGATAAAACTATTTAATAAACATAATATATCGCTTTGGCGATATAAATATGAGTTCACTCTAATAAGGGGCTGAAGCTCCTTAATGCGTACAATGATTATTTAATCCCCGTCTTCCCCGATAAATGGGGATGTAAACAAAAGGATGGGGCTAATAAAATAAAAAGCAATATATGTGAATTTTAACAAACTCTAATTATTGGCCCTTTGGGGCTTTTTAATGTAGACTCAAAAAATGAAAGTTATAATCCGAACACATGCAGCGTATTAAAGAGAAGATTTTTAATTTACCCGAAATAAAACAGTTCGCACAATATGCCAATCGGAAGAAGAATCTGCAAATTACAGGCATCACAGGTTCTTTCCGCGCTTTTTTATTGGAATATTTACTCCGCCAAACCCAACGTCCCGTACTTTACGTAGCGGCAGATTTGGATTCCGCCGAAAAGTTACGTGACGATTTCGAACTGGTGGCCGGAAACGAAGATCTGGCCTTTTTACCGCCGGTGGAATTTGAACCGTTCGATCGTTCCGAACCCAATCCCAGCGTGTTGCGCCTGCGGATTGAATCGATCCAAAAGATGATTGAAAACGATCGTTGGCTGGCCGTTACCACGCCGCAGGGCATTCTGGAAATGTGGCCTAAAACCGAAGCCTTCCTGGATCGGGAACTGTACCTTAAAAAAGGGATGTCCGTCAGCTTTGAACGGCTCATTCCGCAATTGGTGGAAATGGGACTCTCGCGCGTGGAGATTGTGGAAAATGTAGGCGAATTCAGCGTGCGCGGCGGCATTGTGGATATTTACATCTACAATTACGACGATCCCATCCGTTTGGAATTTTTCGGCAACGAAATTGATTCCATCCGCTTTTTTGACGTCATTTCGCAGCGTTCGTTGCAGGCAACGGATGAAGTCGTTTTATTGCCGAATTTGGAACGTAATGAACAGCAGGTTTTCATTGACGAGCTGATGCCGCCGGACACGATTTTATTCTTTGAAGATTTGGCTGCTACCAAAGCGCAGATCGATTCCGTGGCCGAAAAAGTGGCGCAGGGACGCTGGGAAGAAGTTTTTGAAAATGACCACGACGAAGATTTGGAGCCGCCCGACTCGGAACCCAAACGCTATTTGCCTCCCGATCGCTTTCAAGCCTTTGTGCAATCCCATCAGGTTTTGGAATCGGGGTTAGTGCGCAATCCATCAGTGGAACAACTTAAATTTCGCGTTTTACCGCATCCGCAATTCCATGGGCGTATGAAGTTATTTCTGCAATATCTGCAAAAAAAGCACAGCGATGCACAGGATCACAATATTGCCATTCAGGTGAGTAACGAAGAACAAAAAGAACGGCTGCTGGATATTTTCGAAGAGGAAGGGTTGGAATTCTACGGTCGTATTTTGTTCGGCACTTTGCACAACGGCTTTATTCTGCCGGATGCGGGCCTGGAAATATTGACCGATCACGAAATATTTCATCGCTTTAAACGCAAAAAGGGCTACAAGCGATTTAAAAGCGGCGCTTATCTGCGCCAATTGAGCGGATTGAATTTGTACGATTACGTGGTGCACGTGGATTACGGAATCGGCCAGTATTTGGGCATGGAAACGCTCAATTACGGCACGATAAAAAAAGAGTGCGTAAAAATCGGTTATCGCGACGGCGACCATTTGTACGTAACGGTCGATCGGTTGAATCGGGTGCAAAAATACAGTTCGGAATCCGGTGCGCCGCCCAAATTAACCAAATTGGGTTCGGCCGAATGGGATCGCGTTAAACAGCGCACCAAAGAATCCATCCAAAAGATCGCCGGAGAACTTATTCAAATTTACGCGGCACGCAAAGCCCAGGGCGGCCACCGTTTTTCGCCGGATAATTATCTGCTCAAAGAATTGGAGGCTTCCTTTCCTTACGAAGAGACGCCGGATCAGCTCAAATCCATTGAGGAAGTAAAACGCGACATGGAGAGTGAGCAGCCCATGGATCGCCTGTTGTGCGGCGATGTGGGCTTCGGTAAAACCGAAGTGGCGCTGCGTGCGGCCTTTAAAGCCATTCTGGACGGTAAACAGGTGGCCATGTTGGTGCCGACCACCATTTTGGCTTTTCAGCATTACGAAACGTTTCGGGAGCGATTTAAGGAGTTTCCGGTTACGGTCGAGATGTTAACCCGTTTTCGCACCGCGGCCCAGCAAAAAAAAATTTTGGCCGATTTGGCTGAAGGCAAAGTGGATTTGGTCATTGGCACCCACCGTTTACTTTCCAAGGATATTCGTTTTAAAGATTTGGGCTTGCTCATTGTGGACGAAGAACAACGCTTTGGCGTGCGGCAGAAAGAACTGCTTAAAAAGATGCGCATTTCCGTTGATGTGCTTTCCATGACGGCAACACCCATTCCGCGCACGCTGCATATTGCCTTAATGGGCGCCCGCGATTTGTCCAACATCGACACACCGCCCAGCAATCGGCTGCCGGTGCATACGGAAATCATGCACTGGAACGATCGTAAATTGCGAAATATTATTCTAAAAGAAATGGAACGCGGCGGACAGGTTTATTTCGTGCACAATCGGGTGGAAACCATCGAAGGGGTCAGGGAAACCCTTAGCCAAATTGTACCGGAAGCTAAAATCGCCGTCGGGCATGGCAAACTGAAAGAAAGCCAGTTGGAAAATGTCATGTTGGATTTTATGCACGGCAAATACGATGTGCTGTTGGCGACCATGATCATCGAGAATGGCTTGGACATTCCCAATGTCAACACTATCATTATCAATCGTGCCGATCGTTTCGGGCTGGCACAGTTGTATCAATTACGCGGCCGCGTGGGACGTTCCAACCAACAGGCTTATGCTTATTTAATTGTGCCGCCCATGCACAAGTTGAGTTCCCTGGCGCAAAAACGTTTACGAGCCATTCTGGATTTTACCGATTTGGGCAGCGGGTATCAGGTGGCATTGCGGGATTTGGAATTGCGCGGCGCCGGAAATTTGTTGGGCAAGGAACAGAGCGGTTTTGTGCAGAGTGTGGGTTTTGAAATGTACACCAAAATTCTGGACGAAGCCGTACAGGAAATGAAGCAGGGAATTGTGCCTTCCGGCGAACGGAAAGAAGAGCCTGTTTCCCGTCCTACGGATCCCAAACTGGATGTGGATTTTGATTTATTGATTCCCGCAAGTTACGTTCCTTATGAATTGGAACGAATTTCCATCTATCATCGTTTGGTTAATTTTACAAGTATTGAACAAACCGAAGAGTTAAAGGAAGAATTAAAAGATCGCTTCGGCGCTTTTCCGCCGGAGTTGGAATTGTTCTTACTAGCCATTGACATTAAAATTCTGGCAGGACGCCTGTTTGCCGAACGGGTGATTGTGAATGATGAGAAAATAAAACTGATTTTTGGCGAGCATGCCGAAAAAGAAGATCGCTTTTTTTCGGAATTAATACCGCGCATGATGGAGCAAAAAATGGCGCCGGTGCAATTTTTGAATCAAAAGACGCTCGGCGTTGAATTCCGGATTTCGGGCGAGGACAAAATGGAGCGCATGGTTTTCGCCAGAAATTTATTGCATAACATTGTAAATAAAGGTTAAATTAAGCCATTGAATTTTTGCCGAGAAGTAGGAGATTGAGTTTTCAATTTCTCATCTCGTTATTTAATCGGCTTTTTTCTAGACCCTTTTTTATCCGCTAAACAGGATGCCTGAGAAAAATTCAAAGGCGGGACGGGGTAAGACGTAAATTTATTTTTGGGACAAATAACGATTATTAAAAATTTTAATTGAGGAGGCTCTCATGAAGCGATGGACTTCGGCAATAACTCTGATAATGATCTTTCTTCTGGCTTTTGGTTGTCAGAAGCTTTCCGATAATACCGTGGCCAAAGTCGGGAAATTAAAAATCACCAAAGACGATTTTAAGTTTGTCCTGCAGCGCCGCTATCCTGGTAAAGCATTGGCCAAGATCGATTCCGCTCAGCGCAAAGCGATTTTGAATTACATGATCAATAAATATTTGCAAGCCAATGCAGCGCTTGATTTAAAATTGGATACCAGCAGTGTTTACCGCAGCGATCTGGAAAATTACAAAGCGCGTTTGATCGGCAATAAATATTTTGAACGTGTCATTGTTGACAAGATGATTCCGGAAAAACAATTGCGCGACACTTTTGAGCGGCAAAAGGAAGAAGTAAAAGTTCAGCACATTTTAATTCAATACAAAGGCGCACGTAATAGTCGGGCTAAACGTACCAAAGCCGAAGCCTTAAAGCTGGCGCAGAAAATTGCCAAAAAGGCGAAGGAAGGGAAAGTAAGCTTTTCCTATTTGGCTGAAAAATATTCCGATGATCCTTCGGCCAAAATGAATAAAGGTGATTTGGGCTATTTTACCTGGGGTAGAATGGTAGGCCCGTTTCAGGAAAAAGCATTCAGCATGAAGAAGGGCGAAATCTCCGATCCGGTTGAAACCATGTACGGTTATCACATCATTAAATTGATCGACCGCCGTCCCAATCCGTTCTTTAACGAAGCCAATTATGAACAACAAAAAGAAGATATTAAGCGCAATCTGTATTTTGCCAAGCAGGATACCGGCCGTAAGCTTTGGGAAGAGCAAACAAAAATGCTCAAGCAAAAATACAACGCCAAAATTAACGATGCGAATATTCAAAAAGTGGTTGAGCTGGCCAAACAGAAGCAACGCAACGGCATGAACAATCCCAAACATTACACGGCCGATGAAAAGAATATCGTTTTGGCCGAGTGGAACGGCGGCCGTCTGACCTTAGCCGACCTATTCCTGATTTACGGCGGACGGCGCTTCCCGGCATTGCAACGTCGTATTACCAATCCGAACAACATGCAACGCATTGTGGATCAGATTTTATTGGGCAAGCTGATTCAGCAAGAAGCCAAGAAAATGGGTTTGTTGGATGAATTTGCCATTAAAACCAGCTTAAAGGATTACAAAATTCAAAAACTATCAACCATGGCTATGGAACATGAAGTAAAGCAGAAAATCAAGCCCACTGATGAAGAAGTCAAAAAATATTATCAGGAACATCAAAAAGAATTTGTCAAACCGGCTGAAATCGAAATTTGGGAAATCTATGTTAAAGACAAGAAAAAGGCCGATAAGGTATTGCGCTTAGCCAAACGCGGTTACGATTTCGGTAAATTGGCGGCCAAATATTCGGAAGATAAATATTATCAGAAGAAAAAAGGCTATGTGGGCTTTAAATCAAAGAATCGTCGCGGTGCGGTTTCGCGCAAGGCGTTTGAAGTCGGGCCGAATAAAATTGCCGGGCCGGTTTCCTATCGCGGCGGATATGTTGTGCTGAAAACCGGTAAAATGCACCCGGAAACCATTCGCAGCTACGAAGAGGCCTTCAATAGTGCAAAATCGCGTTTACGCAATGAAATGCTTAGAAAACGTCGCGAAGAATGGGAAAAAGAATTACGCAAAATGTACAGCGTAAAAATTAATGAAAAGTTAGTGGAAACCATACAATGAGTTTAATAAAACATCCGTTTATTCGATGGATAGGGCTTGCCGCTGTTTTGGCGGCAAGCCTTTTTGGGTGTAAAAAAAGCGAAAAAATGCCGGAAGATATGGTCGCTCAGGTCAACGACCACTATTTACGCCTAAAGCAGGTCGAAAAAAGCGTACCGGCCGGCCTTTCCGAAGATTTGGCGCTTTCGTTAAAAAAGAATATTATCTCGCGTTGGGTGGAAAACGAAGCCCTGTACGAAGTTGCCCTTGAAAACGGAACCGAGCTTTCGGATTATGATAAATTTTTGGTGAATGAATACAAAAAATCTCTGATTATCCAGAACTATCTGGATCGCAAATTAAAAAAGAAATACACCGTTTCGGATCGGGAAATCGAAGATTATTATCAAAGCCACAAAGACGAATTTAAGCGGGCCAAAGACGAAGTGCACGTTATTCATTTGTTTATGGCACAAAAAGATCCGGCCATTTTCAAAGAAATTCGTAATAGTAAAGATTTAATGGCCATCATCAAAAAATATTATTTGAATGAAAAATCCACCGTAAATCAGCCCAACGGCGATTTGGGTTATGTGCCTATTTCGGAATTTCCGGCCAAGTTCACCTATCTTTTAAAGCGCATGAAAACCGGAAGTATTTCCAGTCCGATTAAAACCTCGGATGGCTATCACTTTTTTCAACTTTTGGATCGGCAAAAAGCGGGCACCATTCGCAGTTTGGAATTGGTTCGCGGTGAAATCATTTTGCGCCTTAAAAAGCAACATCGGGATCAGGATATGAAACGCCTGGTGGAACAGGCCAAGCAACAAGTTCAAATTCAGACGTATTTAAGTAAAATTCAATAAATTAAGGTTGTGCTTTATGAGAAAAATATTTTGGCTCATCATATTTCTTGTTTTCGGATTACAAACGGTGAATGCCCAGCAGTTGGTGGAGGCGATTGCCGCCATTGTGGGTGATCAGATAATTCTAAAATCCGAGCTGGATCAGTTCGTGCAGAATTACATTGTGCAAAACAAGCTGGATATTACTCCCGGTTCGGAGGCCTACAACAATTTGCGCAAAAAAATGTTGGGCGGTTTAATCGAACAAAAAGTGCTGTTAGCCAAAGCCAAAGCCGATACCATTACCGTGGACGACCAAATGCTTGATCAGCGCGTGGAAGAACGCATTAAATACATGATTCAACAAGTCGGCTCACAAGATAAACTCGAGAAGATCTTCGGCATGTCCATGAATCAGATCCGCAAAGATACGCGCAAAATGATCAAAGAACAGTTGTTGGTGGAACAGGTTCGTGCCAAGAAATTTCGCGGCATGAAAGTTTCGCGGCGTGAAGTGGAAGCTTTTTACAAGATGTACAAAGACAGCCTGCCTGTGCGCCCGGCTACGGTGGATATCAGCCACATTTTAATGCAGGTAAAGCCTTCGGAAGAAGCGCAAATGAAAGCTTACCAAAAGGCCGAGATGATTTTGAAAGAGCTAAAAGCCGGCGCCGATTTCGCTCAGTTGGCCAAAAAATATTCCGATGATCCCGCTTCCGCCAAACGCGGAGGCGACCTGGGCTGGACAAAGCGCGGGGATTTGGTTCCCGAATTTGAAAATGTGGCTTTCAAATTAAAAGACGGCGAAATTTCCGGGATCGTGCAAACCCAATTTGGTTTTCATATCATTCAGCTTTTGGAACGGCGCGGCGAACGGATTCACACACGGCACATCTTAATTCGGGTGCAACCCACAAAGGCCGACGAAGAAAGGGTGGTTAAAGAGCTGGAAAACATTCGTCAACAGATTTTAAACGGCGCAAGCTTTGACAGCCTGGCTTTAAAATATTCCGATGACCCGAATGTTAAAAAAGACCACGGGCATTTGGGTGTTTTTGAACTGGATAAATTGCAGATTCCTCAATTTCGCGCCGTCCTTTCCAAAATGAAGCCCGGAGAGATCAGCGAACCGTTTAAAACGGAATACGGTTATCATATCGTTCGGTTGAATGCTTTTACTCCGGCCCATAAATTAACTTTAAAGGACGATTGGGAAGAAATTCAAAAATATGCTTTGAATTATAAAATGCAAACAGAGTACCAAAAGTGGATCAAAGAGCTGGAAAAGCATATTTATATTAAAATAAACGAAACATGATGCATGACCGAGCTAATTGTTTTCGAACCTTCGCCTACGCGGCAAAAGGTCATTAGGGAAGCGCTCAAAGCAATAAACGCACGTCCGGAAATGATTACGGACTTTGATGAATTTCATCACCGTCTGGAAAGCTCCGAAGGTCAGATCGCCTTTTTCGATTTGGATTTGCTTCCCGACGGCGTCCATAGTGCATCTAAAAGCAAGTTGAAATTTTGCCGTTCTTTTCATATTCTGATAGCCATATCGGAACAAAAAGAAGACGTACGTTTGATGTTTACTTTGCAAACGGGCATTCCGGTTGCTCCTTTGGATCGCCATTTAACGGAACATTTGTCCGTAATTTTCTCCCAGGCCGAACAATATTTGCGCGGATTGCGCCTGACCGATACGCAGGATGAAATTCAATTTATCGGCCAGCATCCGTCCATAAAAGAAGTTCTAAAAAAAGTGGATCTGATAGCCGACGCCGATGCAACGGTCTTGCTAACCGGAGATACGGGAAGCGGTAAGACGATTTTGGCCAAATTGATTCACAACCGTTCTTCCCGCCGGAGCGAACCCTTTGTGCACATTAACTGCGCCGCCATCCCGGATCAGTTATTGGAAGCCGAATTATTCGGTTACAAAAAAGGTGCCTTTACCGGGGCGATCAAAGACACCTGCGGTAAGTTCAAGGCTGCAGGCAAGGGAACGATCCTTCTGGATGAAATCGGCGAAATGCCGGTTCATTTGCAGGCCAAATTGTTAAAGGTCTTGGACGAAGGGCAGTACTATCCCATTGGCGGCACCCAACTTGAAACGGTCAATGCGCGTATCATCGCGGCTACCAATAAAAATCTTTTCGAAGAAATGGCGCAGAAACGCTTCCGCATGGATTTGTTTTACCGATTGAATTCGTTTGAAATTCATATTCCGGCTTTGAAAGAGCGTAGGGAAGACATTCCCCTTCTTTTCAATTTTTACGTGGATATTCATATCAGAAAACAGAATATTCCCAAACCGCAAATTCAGTATTCCGTTTACGAGGTTCTTCGTAATTACGATTGGCCCGGTAATGTGCGCGAACTGCAAAATTTGGTCGAAACGCTGATGTATTTTCAGCCGGAATATATCACGCTCGAAATGCTTCCTCAGCGTTTCTTTTCGGAATTCTCTTCTAAAATAGTAAAAATGGGTGAAGAATTTTTACCTTTGGACGAAATTAAGAAAAGCTATGCACGGTTTATTTTAGGGCACGTTCACAACAATAAGAGTAGAGCGGCCAAAATTTTAGGCGTGGATATTAAGACATTTAACAAATTAATTCGTTAGTTTTAATCAACAAAAATGGAGCATTTTATGGCAAGTGCGATATGGCGTAATTTCCCGGTGATAAAGCACAAAATTATTAATCAGCTTCTTATGAAAACCCATGCGGTACTAAGCCAGATTCAAAAAATAAGTTTTGAGCAGCAGGGAAGTAAAGAATTGCACAAAACGCTTTTACCGTTGTTAGTTGAATTGGCTTTTCCTTTGAAAAATGAAATCTTTGTGTTTAGCCATGAGCGCGGTAAAGGAGACCTTTGGTCCGATTTGTTAAATTCCGGTACCGTTAAGATGAAGGGCACCAATAAGCTGGAGATTTTTTTGGATCATGATCCGGCCATTAAAATTACAAATTTGGCCAAGTATTTTACCTCCCCCTTTGCGGTGGATGCTTCGGGCGGCATTGCTTTTAAATTAAACCATCAATATGATTATTTATTTCTCTACAAAAGAGCGGACGAATTTGTCAAATCCTATTTTGATGTTTTATTTAATACATTTTCAGCGCTTTCGAAATTTTTAACGGTGAATGATGAAAATGCTACGTTGAAAGAACAAATCGAGCTTCTTAAGAAACAGATTATCGAAATAAATGACCGTTTAACCGATGCGGAAAAAAATCTGAAACGACGTTTACATGAAATCGATCAACTGTTTCAGGTAAGTAACGAATTATTCGGGATGGTTGACCGCGAAAATTTAATCAATACCGCTTTGCTGATTATTGTCGGGCAATTAGGGGCTGACAGTACATTTGCACTGTTCCTGAACGAAGAGACAGATACCTATTCGGAATTCTATTCCAAAGGTTTCGGGATAGAACAGCAAAATTTTGAAATCGATAAGAATCATCCGCTCATTATTTATTTTCGCGAGGGCGGCGATATTTTGTTTTATGAAGATATCCAATTCAAGAGCGGTAAAAACGATATTTTACCTTTCTTTCAAGAAACCAAAGCTCAAATGGTTGCGCCGTTAATGATTGACGGGCAGTTAATCGGTATTTTGGGCTGCGGAGAGAAACTGTTCGGCGGTACGTATGATTCCATTGATAAACGTATTTTTCGCGTTTTGATGAATACAATTACTTTAGCCTTTAAAAATCAATCATTGTATCAAAAAGTATCGGAAGAATCGTTTTTGGATGAGAATACGGGTTTGCCGAATGCGAGATATTTTGAAAAACGAATGGATGAAGAAAAAAGTCGTGCCAAACGTCAGAAAAGTAGTTTGGGGCTGTTTATCATTCGGCCAGTGGAAGCGGATATGCTTCTGAAAAATTTAGACAGAAACAATATTCAATCCATTGAACGCAAGGTTACGAAAAAATTGCAACCCATTGTGCGCATGCAGGATTTTCTGGCATTAATTGCTCCGACGACTTTTGCATTGGTTGCTCCTGGAATCGAAGAAGAAGCCATGTTTTCGGTTGTTGATCGGGTCAAAAAGGCTCTGGAGCCGTTTGCCGTTGATGAGAAAATCCATCCGGACCGCGAGCTTCATTTCGAAGTTGAAAAATACATTTATCCTCAAAAGGAAGTTGAATTCGAAGTCATTCTCAATCAATATCTGAAAAAAGATGAAGAAGAAAAACAGGATGGCGAGGATTTGCTTACCGATTTGGATTTTAACTTTTAAAATTTAACAACTTATTGCCTTTTTGCCGAATTCGTTGTATTATAAGAAATGATTAAAGAAATACAACCCATTCTCTATCGACTTTTTGAGGATTCACTATGTCGGACATTGGTTACAATGACAATGTAGTCGTTGGCGATCGTACCTTTCACATTCAAACGGCTACGAATAAATCCAAAGGCGTGGTGCGTTGCGAAGTATTTGAAAAAGGTCGCCTGATTACCACACGCGAAATCAAATATGAACGCAGAAAAAAAGCACAAGCCGAAACATCCGAAGACCATATCCATTCTTTTGTTAAAGATGTTCATCTTTCGACGGTAGACGAGTTAAAATTTCTGTTTAAAGTTGCTCAACGGATCAACAAGGCTCCCAGCACATCGTCTCTGATAAAATTAGGATTGCTTTTTTTAAAACATAATCTGATAAACGATGCGATTAAAACTTTTAAGAAGGTATTAAGCATCGAGCCCACATCGAATCGGGCAATGATCTTATTGGCATCTACCTATATTCGTTTAAATCGAAATGATGCAGCCATCGAGCTTTTGGAAAGAGTGGTTAAGTCCGGTTATTCCTACGCCGATGTTTACAATAAATTGGGCCTGGCTTTTCTCAATAAAAAGAATTATTCAAAAGCATTGAATTTTTTCCAAGAAGCTTTGCGTATTAATCCGTCTTACGGCGAAGCCCAATACAATGCCGCTATTGCCTATTTGCAAAGTATTCCAAGTGAACGGAACAGCACCTTTTTGCCGCCGCCTTCCATCAGAGTTGAGCGCGCCAGGCAACTGTTGCAAAAAGTACGCATGCAAAACAAAATGTTTGATGAGAAGATTGAAAAGGAAATCGATCAGTTATTGGATCGCAATGAATTTTTACAAGCCGTGCAAATTTTGCAAAACCAACGTGATCGATTATTCCCCATGGACACGACCGGTTTAATCAGCACAAGTTTTTATCTGAAATTTATGTACGATGGCGTGCGTTTAACGGAAAAAGAAATCAAACAATACGAGCAGGAATTGAAAGACGCGATTGAAGTTAAACCGGAATATGCCGATTTATGGAATAGCTTAGGCATTGTACATTTGATCCAGTGCCGAAATTTATTTTTACAGGCGCTGAACGAATTCGATCGTGCTTTGGAAATCAATCCGTCCTATGAAAAAGCATTGAAAAATAAGAAATTGGTGGAAAACGACGGCAAAGAATTTTTAATTTTGTTAAGAGCGATTTTAAAATGAAGCCCTTTAATGCAACCGACTTGCTCAAGAAACGGAAATTCCTTTTTGTGGCGGCTAATGTGCTGGCGATCGGAGCGGGAGCGGCTTTAATTATTTTCCCTCCCGCGCAGGCCAACATGGGGCTACTGACTTATCTGTTAACGGGCATTGGGCTCCAAATAGCGGGATTGTTTGGCTGGTTGCTACTTGCCAAAGGGAAGAAGTTCCCGGAATCTCCTGCAAATGTGCTTTTCTATTTTAATTTGGCGCTGGCCTATTTTTTAGAATTCCCGTTTTCCGCAGGCTCCGTCTTTTTTTTGATCATCCCGGGTTCCCTGCTGATGGCGGCGGCGCTTATTCTTTCCAAAAAGAACATAATTCGAATATCCGTGACAACACTGGTTTTTTTAGTTACGAGCACGCTGTTTTTCAGCCTGAATGGCACCTTGCTCTCAGCGGTGCCTCACGTAATTACGCAACTGCTTCTTTTTACGGCTGTCATTCTCTTAATTTACCGGGCAAGGCAATCCGTTTTTTATATTGAAAAAGAAAATCGATGGTTAAAATCTCATTTGGCTAAAGCGCAAAAAGAAAGTAAAAGTTTAAAACAACGCTTAGTGGTGCTGCAGCAAGGCAGTGAAAACTTGAGCAAGGATGTCAAACGACGCGAAATCGAAATCCAAAATATTCTTACGCTCAGCGAACAGATGAACCTTGGGAAGGATTCCAAAGATGTTTTGCGTTCTTTTTTGCTGACGGCCTTAGGGCAGATGGGCAGTATGCATGCGTTTGTTATGGCTAGGGAGAGCAAAAGTCAGAACTACTGGGAAATTATCGTGCAAAAGGGGCTGCGTTCCATGCACTCGGAGGATGTGCGCATGTATCTTGACGGCAATTTTATTTCATTGCTGCGTTCGGTGCGCGAGCCCGTTTACATTAAGGAAATGCCCAAAGATAATCTGTTCTCCGATGAGCTTGATTTTTTGAACCGTTTTGCGGAAGATGTGATTTGCCCCATCTTTGTTCATACCCGTTTAATAGGCCTGGTGGCCTTCGGGCCTAAAATTTCGGGACGCGATTTTAGCAAAGAAGATTTTAATTTGATTTCAATTGTTGCCAATCAAAGTGCTTTCGTTCTGGATCAGGTTCAAAAGGCGGATGATTACCGTGATCAGTTCTCGCGCACGGTGCGCGCCATGCTTTATGCACTTGAGGCAAAATATATGTTCACCCGAGGTCACTTATTGCGCACAACCAATTACGTAACAATGACCGCTCGCAGGCTCGGGTTCTCCGGAAATGAAGTTAAGCAAATGAGTATGGGTAGTATTTTACATGATATCGGTAAAACGGCGGTACGGGATAAGTATTTGCTTTATGATGGCTCTCTCAGTAACACCGATAAGGATTTAAGGGTTAAAGAACGTATTTTGACGCATGCCATAGAAGGGGGTAAAATTTTAAAAGCTGCCGGTTTTAGCGGAACATTGGTAGACATGGCTTTGCACCATCATGAATATTACAACGGTCAAGGCTTCCCCGATCGATTGGCCGGAGATGAAATCCCCATACAAACAAGAATCTTGGCCGCCTGTAATGCTTATGATGCGATGACCTCGGATCGACCTTACCGCAAAGCTCTTTCCAAACAGGTGGCGATGAACGTGATGGAACAACAAGCCGGCCAGCAATTTGATCCCGAAGTGGTAAAAGCATTTTTGGATGTACTCAAACGCACCGACACGCAACCGATGTATCATTAAGTACGGATTGGATTAGCACGTTTTTCAATTTACTGTGCCTTATATCACCGAAATTTCTCCGGTTCTATCCGATATTGATTTAACTAATTGATTTTTATGATAAGTATGATTACATAAAATAAGAGTAGGAGCGGCTCATGCCTAAGATGTTTCAGCATCGTATAATTTTTTTAATCATTTTCTTCCCCTTATTTTTATTCGCTCAATCCATTGCTTTGAAGACTGATATATTGCCCGAGAAGAATACGGATCATAGTTTCCGGTTAACTTTACAGTTCCGGACGACTCCGCAAATAGTGCAAGGGATTGCTTTGCGCTTTTCGCAAAAGGAACGCGTTTTCCCGGAAAAGATATTGGTGAATGGCCAAAGTGTGTGGCTGAAGCAATCTCGCAAAATTCCTCAAAAAAACAATGTTGTGCATTGGTTCTACGCCGATTCTCTGCTGGAGCTGCGTTTTAATAACCGATGGCTAAAATCGGGTGCAAGCCTTGTTTTAAATTTACATTTAAATGAATTACAAGCGACTCAAAAGAACCTTGTTGTAGGATTGTTGCCATTGAATGCATCGGCAGGAAACAATACTTTCTTGGCTCAAAAAGCCATACCATTACCCAAGAACCCACAAAAATAAATGTTAAGGTAAAAGAATTATGAAGAAGTATATAATCGGAACCATTATTTTTCTTGGTTTAAGTTTTGTCGCTGCCTGGGCAGATCAGGGAGGTAGCGACA
>JALWEA010000102.1 GCA_027039465.1 Calditrichia bacterium
TTCAAAAGATGGCCAAAACATTATTGGCTCATAGAAGAGGATTATTTAATTATTTCCACTATCAAATTACAACAGGGCCATTAGAAGGTATGAATAATAAAATCAAAGTGCTGAAAAGAAAAATGTATGGTTTTAGAGATTTTGAATTTTTTAAGTTGAAAATCTTTGACTTGCATAATTATAATTTTGATTTAAAGGGCACTTGATGTACTCAAAAACCGGAAGAGCCACAATCTTTAAAGAATTCTATCACGCTACAATTTAGGCGAATAAGTTCGCTATTCATAACAAATGCTTTTCTTACTTTCTTATTGATCCTTAAATTTTTACTTGAATCGAATTCATCGTTTGTTTTTAATAGAAACATAATTTTACTCGATTAATGCAATAATCTCAAAATAATTTAGAGCTTGATTGAACTCTAAATTAGATAAAACTGTAAGCAAGGTTTCTTTGTTTGAATTCAAAATGTCCTGTTTCGTCTCGGATAGAATTGGACTTTTGCTAAGTTGTAATGTACACTTAACCCAACTTGAGCGATTCTTGGTTAGAATAAAAAACCTTTTGGGTATTTAAAACAAACAAAAATTAATCCCGGTAACCCAAAAAGTTGAATGTAATATGAGCGAAAAGAACCAAAAAAACTAATAAAAATCAGAAGATTTAAAAGCGCCCTAAGAGTTAAAGGATCGTTTTTAAGTATTCGATAGCAATATCTGAAATTTTTTGCTGACATTCCAGAAGCGTACCTTCTGCGCCATAACCAAATTTCCAGAATAATAGATTGGGGATGTAGAATAAAAACCGGAGTAATCATTAATATTTTTAACAAGCTTTCTCTCGTTTTTATTACCGCTTTTTTAGACCTTTCATGGTGAGATCAAGTAACCATTTTCTCTTAAATTTTTTGAGTCCTTTTTCTTTTAATAAGTTTTTCAAGGGTAACCCTGCTAAATTTTGTTCATAATTTATTATTGCAAATTTAATGAAGGAGCCTGCTCTAAAAAGCCCTAAAGGGCTTAAATAAAGGGTCGTTGAAGATTTAACCCCAACATAAATGTTGGGGCTAACATATTGCTTCTTAATTTGTTAGCCCTAACCTTAAGGATGGGGACTAAATTATTATTTTACATAAAAATGGGTTTTAACTCCTTTTTAGAGTGGACTCATGAATTGTACTTTTTTAAATCGTAATGCCGAATTTTTCAATGTAAAAATTAAGAGTCGTGCGGGGAATGCCTAACAAACGCGCTGCGGAGCTGCGGTTGCCGTTGGCCTTTTGCAGAGCCTGCCGAACCAATTCCGTTTGCGCCTTCTGAATGAGATTGGTGCCTTCCTGAGGTAATAAATTCAAATTGAAAAAACCGTTGGCGGCTTGTCCGTTATTTAAATTAAACGGATTGAACGCCTTCAGAATTTCTTCATAAGTCAGGCTGTCTCCGTCAATTAAAATCATCACTCGTTCGATTAAGTTGCGCAATTCACGAATATTACCGTTCCAGGGTGTATTCAGCAGAAAGTTCTTAACATCGTCGCTCAATTTTGTTACGTGTTTATTAAAACGTTTATTGAATTCATCGATGAATAATTTGGTTAAAGGGATAATGTCTTCCTTACGTTGGCGCAGTGACGGCAATTGGATCGTTGCCACATTTAGGCGATAAAACAAATCCAATCGAAATCGTTTTTCCTCTACCATTTTTTGCAAATCCACATTGGTCGCCGCAATGATGCGCACATCGATTTTTTTGGATTCCACCGAGCCGATGCGGTAAAATTCCTGCCGCTCAATCACATGTAAAAGTTTGGCTTGTAAATCCAGGCTCAATTCGCCGATTTCGTCCAAAAACAGCGTACCGTGGTTGGAGCGTTCAATTAAGCCCACTTTGCCGTTGATTTTTGCTCCGGTAAAAGCGCCTTTCTCATAGCCGAATAATTCGCTTTCCAACAAATTGGAAGGGATGGCACAGGAATTAATGGCCGTAAACGGATACATGAAGCGCGGGCTTTTTTGATGAATGTATTCGGCTAACAGATTTTTACCGGTGCCTGTTTCGCCGGTGATAAGAATGGTACTGTCGGTTTCGGCGAACTTATCGGCAATTTCCAGTACTTGTTTCATGGCCGGTGATCGGGCGATAATACTCGGCAGATGCGATTGGCAGATGGCGCTGGTACGCATTTCTTCCACTTCTTTGCGCAAACGTAAATTGTCCAGCGCACGCTGTACCGTGAAACGCATGACTTCCGGATTCTGATTCTTTTGAATGAAATCAAACGCGCCCAACTTCATGGCCTCAACAGCCACTTCAATCGTTCCGAAGGCTGTAATAATGATGTACAACGCATCCGGAGCGATTTCCTTTAACTGTTTAAGCAGACTAATACCGTCCGAGTTGCCCAGTCGGTAATCTAATAAAAACAAATCAAAATATTTTTCACGAGCTTTTTTTATCGCTTCGTCCGCATTGTTTGAAATTTCAATTTCCCGGTCTGAAGATTGCAATACGCGCTTAATCGACTGCGCAACGGTCTTTTCGTCATCAATAATATGTAAAAAGAATTTCATCCTCAAACTTCCTTTGCCTTATTTTGATGAAAAATCAATGTGAAGGTGGTTCCTTCGTCCTTGGCGCTTTTTACCGAAATTCGTGCATTATGCTGATCCATGATCTTTTGTACAATGGAAAGTCCCAAACCGGTACCCGATTTGAATTGCGTGTAAAAAGGATCAAAGATTCTGGGAATCTGCTCGGGCGCGATGCCGATGCCATCATCCTGAATGTTTATAAATACGGTCGAATTTTTACAGTGGCCGAAAATCCGCAAATGACCGTGATCGTGCATGGCCTTGAAGGCATTGATAAACAGATTAATAAACACCTGCTCAATTTGATACGGATCGGCCAAAATGGAAAAACAGTCGCCTGTGAATTCCTGTTCGATTTTAATGTGCGCTTTTTCGAATTTTTTACGTACCAAAATCAGGCATTTGTTAATAATCTGCAGCAGATCGATTTGTCTAAATTCCGGTTGGTGCGGCGAAGCATAATCCAGAATTGCAGATACGATTTTGTGGATCTGATTCAGGCTGGTTTGCAACTCGGGATAAATTTCCTGAAACACCGTGTGATTTTTCAATTCTTTGTCCAAATAATCCAGATTGTTGGCTAGGGCAAACAGAGGGTTGCGTAGTTCGTGGGCAATTCCGGCGGACAATTCGCCTAATACTAACATCTTCTCCATTTGAATGCTGTATTGCTCCAATTTTTTACGCAGACGTAAATCGCGCATGTAGAAAAAAGTAATTTGTTCCTCGGGCACCAAGTAGATATCGTGTATCTCGAATATTTCCACCGGAATCTTGTCGGCATTCTTTTTTAACAAATAGGTCTCGTAATGGCGAATGGTGGATTTGGAAACAACGGGATCGCTTAAGTATTTAATGGCATTTTTATCGATTAAATCCTGCACCGATTTGCCCAAAACGGCACTTTTGGGAGCCTCGACCAAATCCAGTAACCGTCGGTTGGTTTCGATAATAATCCCCGTGGGGTCGGTAATGCCGATGGCTTCCGGCGAGTTTTCGATCAGCGAACGGTATTTGTTCTCGGAATTTTTGGCCATGGAAATCGAAGATAAAATGGAATTGCGCATGCGCTTAAATGCTTCGAATAATTTATAAATTTCAACTGAGGCTTTGGGCGGTATTTTTAAAGGGAAATTATAATTTTGCGCTTCCAGTTCTTCGGCGGCATCGGTCAAATTTTCAATCGGTTTGATAATGGCTCTTCTCAGCCCGAAATAAAGCAACATACTTAAAATGACAATTGTTAAAACAAGGGAAGATAACATGAAAAGTTTGTTCTCTTTTTTGGCCAGTTCAAACGATTCGGCCGAGATATGAATACTCACACCGCCGCGTAAATCGCCTTCTTTGTAACCCTGTTTTGCGTGGCAGGTCAGGCAGGAACGCTCCGTGTACAACGGTGCAAAATAGCGAAAATACAATTTATTATTCATGCGCTCAAAGCCGTAAAATTCTTTTTTATCTCTGTGTGTCTCAAAATAAGTTAATGCTTTGGCTTCAAATGCATCGGGTTTGTTGGCGGGATTCAAATATTTTTTACTAGCCATGTGGAAAAATGCGTCACCGATCATTTTTTTACTGAGTTCACTTAGTTCGCGGGTAATCAGTGCCGGATTGCGCAAAGCAAGCGTATCATTTTGTCGGGTGACTAAAAAAGGGTGGGGCAGGTAAGGATTGATTTTTGTATCGGGCTTTTTCTTGACCAGCACACCACCGTAATCGGAAGCCCAATGGCGAACCGTTAAAACCATTTTGTACAAGATACGCGAATTATCCACCAGTGTATTTTCGATTTGCTTATTGTAATGTGCGGTTAAGATGCCGAAAATGATACTAAGAATAATTGTGGTAGAAAGTCCGATTAATAAAATTATTTTTCCGGTAAGCCGCATGCCTTTTTTCTCCTCTTATTTTAATTTGATATTCTTTTGGCAAGAATTCAAATGTTTTTTATTTGATCCGGAAGATTGCACGTCAAGTGACGTTATGGCGTCAGGTGACCGTATTCCGTCACTCGTGCGAATCTTTTTTGAATTCCCAAACAGCGATAACCTGTTGTATTTCTGCTTGTTAGAATTTTAGGGTTTTCATGGCATGACTTTTGAATTAGAACAATCGATTTAACTGTAAAGTAATGGATGCGATTTTTTCTGAATTAATAAATCAATAAATGGAAGCACTGCAATATGCGCATGACTTGGTCGGATAATTTGCTTTTATTTAATTTAACAACCCGCCTTTACCCTGTTTTTACTTCCGGTGACAGACCCGTTAACAATACACCATTTAAACATATTTAAAACGAGGAGGAGCTATGAAACGTTTAACGGTAATTTTTTTAATGGTTCTATTTGCTAACACGCTTGTTCATTCGGCTGATTTTAAGGTCAACGGCGTGTACACCGCCTGGGCGCAATCCCAACATCAATTCTGGTTCGGCAATGCAAAAAAGCCCAAATACAACGACAATTATGTGGTTCAAATGCTGCGTTTCAAGGTACAGGCGGCAGTTACCGAGCATTTGCGGGCCGTAACCCGTTTTGATATGGCGCAAGGCTGGTGGGGCGTTGACAATGCCTTACGTAGTGTAAAACGCACGGGCGAAAAGGGAGGTAGCGCATTATTCGATTTTAAAGATACCAACTTCCTTTTCCACGTGGATCAGGCTTACATCGAATTCGACTGGCCCAACAAACCATTGACGTTCCGTGTCGGTCGGATGTGGTACGGCTTGGGCAATAAGCTGATGGTGGATAATAACTATGATGGAATTCAGGCCGATTTAAAAGGCGTTTTGGGCAAAAAAATTACTGTAAGTTGGGCCAAGGTTTCCGAAGGAGTCGACGGTACCAGCGATAATAAAACGGTTGCACCGGATGAATTGGGATATACGGACGGCAGAGACGCCGATTTGCTTACCTTTAATTTTAACAATGCTTTTAAAACGGTCAATTACAATGTGTACGGGTTGTATTATCGGGATGCCAGCACCGCTGATGCCAACGCTTATGTACCCGATCATCTGCAATTCTTCAAAACCCGCTTTTCACCGCAAATTACCCAGTTAATGGCGCTTGGCGTATCCGGTAAATTCAAAGCAGGAAAATTAAGCGGAAATTTTGAAGCGGATTATTTGTCCGGTAAAGATGATATCAAAAACACCACGCACGGCGCAAAACAAATGTGGGATATTAATGACGGTACACTGTCAGGCTACAATCTCTATTTAAAATTGACGCATGCCACCACCGATAAATTGGCTTTGGGTGCTGTTGTAGGCATGGGCTCCGGTGACGATAATTTAAACGGTGGCAAAGGGAATGTAAACAAATTGCGTACTTCCGGTTTCTTTTACATTACGGAAATTTGGGAAGATTCCATCATGCCGGATGAAGAAGGCATTACTCCGCAAGGTCTGGGCGCCCCGAACGTGCGCGGCTACCGCGAATTGGAAAATACGACCATTGTGCAATTAAATGCGACTCTTAAACCGATTAAAAAGCTCAATCTTTTTGCTTCATACAATTACATCAAAGCCACCCAACCCATTCCCAAATGGGATGCTTCAGGAAATCCCGATTACAGCGCTACCGCTTCGGATTTAGGACAGGAAGTGGATTTTCGCGCAACCTATAAAATTTACGATCAATTAGGCTGGACATTGCGCGGCGGTTATTTCATGCCCGGTAAAGCTGCAGGCTACCTGATTAACGGAACCTCCGCTTACAAAGATGCCGCCTGGGAACTCAAATCGACGATTACTTACAAATTTTAGTGTGTTTTAGGGGATTGCTGCTATGGAAATCCCCTATTTCATTCAAAAATGCAAAGTAAAGGGACAGAACCATGAGAAAATTATTTATTGTATTATTGATGCTTGTAACGGCCGGGTTGCTGGTCAATCTTACAAGCTTAAAAAATGCCCAGACCAAAGAAAAACACCCTGATGTGGATTTTTCCGTTAGCTGCGTCGAATGTCATACCGAAGTAACGCCCGATGTGGTGAAAGATTGGAAAAGCAGCAAACACGGCGAAATGAATTTCGGCTGCTATATGTGCCACGGGGACGGTCAACAGGAATTTTATGCCAGGCCCGGTTCCCAGCGCTGCATTAGCTGCCATCCTGCGTATGAAGTAGATTTTTCCAAAACCAAAGCCTCCAATTGTTTCGATTGTCATCAGGGGCATACCTTAAAATTTCACAAAACAGATGAGTAGGGAGGTAGGCATGAGTATTTCGCGTAGAGAATTTTTAAAAGTTTCAGCCGCCGCCACGGCCGCTTCGACCATTGGCGTAAGCCTATTGCCGGGCATGCAAAAAGAATTGTTTGCCGACGGCCTTAACTGGCACAAATCCGTTTGCCGATTTTGCGGGGTCGGATGCGGGATAATGATCGGTGAAAAAAACGGAAAAGTGGTAGCCGTAAAAGGAGATGTAAAAAATACCATTAATAAGGGACATTTGTGCGTAAAAGGATTTTATTTGCACAAGGTCGTTTACGCTAAAACCCGTTTATTGCACCCGATGATCAAAAAGAACGGAAAGTTTGAGCGGGTAAGCTGGGATGAAGCTTTGGATTACGTGGCCAAAAAATTCAATCAAATCCGCAAACAGCACGGGCCGGATGCATTGGCCTTTTATGGCTCGGGTCAGGCCGAAACCGAAGAAACATATATTGCCAACAAATTATTCAAAGGCGCCATTGGTACGAACAATATGGAAGGTAACCCCCGTCTGTGCATGGCCAGCGCGGTTGGCGGTTATTTAACCAGCTTTGGCAAAGACGAACCGGCCGGTACCTATGCCGATATTGAAAAAGCCGAACTCTTTTTATTGGTCGGCTCCAATACGGCGGAAGCCCATCCCATTCTGTTTGAACGTATTATGCGCCACAAGGCCAAAAATCCGGATGTAAAAATCATTATCATCGATCCTCGTAAAACCCCGACGGATCAAGTGGCGGATTTGCACTTGTTCCCGAAACCCGGTTGGGATTTGGCTATTTTGCATGCCATGGCGCGCATCCTGATTAAAGAAGGCTATGCAGATGAAAACTTCATTAAACAGAGCGTTAATTTTAAAGACAACAAGAAGAACCTGACCTATGAAGAATACAAACAATTCTTAGAACAATTCACGCCTGAAAAAGCCGCCCAAATAAGCGGAGTGGAACCGGATAAAATCGTCAAAGCGGCTCGTATGTTCGGAAAAGCCAAAACAGCCATGAGCATGTGGACTATGGGCTTGAATCAACGTACGCGCGGTGTTTGGGCTAATAATTTGGTGACCAACCTCCATTTGATTACCGGTAAAATCGGCGTACCTGGCTCCGATTCTTTCAGTCTGACCGGTCAGCCCAATGCTTGCGGCGGCGTGCGTGAAGGCGGCGGACTTTGTCACCTGTTGCCTGCCCACCGTTCGGTGAAAAACCCGAAGCATCGCGCCGAAGTGGCCAAAGTTTGGGGCGTTCCCGTTTCCAACATTCAACCGAAGCCCGGCAAACACACCGTTGCCATGTTCGAGGCCTTAAATAAAGGTGAGATCAAAGGCATTTACATCATGTGCACCAATCCGGCTCAGTCGCTGCCCAATGCCAGTAAATATTGGAAAGGGTTAAAAGAACAATTCGTAGTTGTGGCCGAGTCTTTTTTCCCGACGGCAACCACGGATTATGCCGATGTCGTTTTACCGGCGGCCTTTTGGTCGGAAAAAGAGGGTGTTTACGGGTGTACTGAACGCCGTTCGCAATACATGGAGCAGGTAATTAAACCGCAAGGCGAAGCGCGCTGGGATGCGTTTATTTTGCGCGATTTGGCCATTAAAATGGGTTTCAAGAAATATTTCGAAAAATACAAAACCGCAGAGGATATTTGGAGCGAGTACATCTCATTAACCAAAGGAACGGATATGGATTTGAGCGGCGCTCCTTATTCCAGACTGAAAAAATTACGTGGCATTACCTGGCCAGTACCGAGCGTTGATCATCCCGGAACCTACAAACGCTACACAAAGGGTGATCCGATTTTCGACGCATTACCCGCTGCAAAGAAAAAAGGACGCCGGATGTATTTTTACGGCAAACCGGACGGCAAGGCAGTGGTTTGGGCGCGTCCGCCCAAAGGGCCGGAAGAGCCTACGGATGCCGAGTATCCTTTGGCGCTTTCCACGGGACGGGTTTTGGAGCATTGGCACACCATGACCATGACCGGTACCGTACCGGAATTGGTTCGTGCCGTTCCCAAAGCGTATGTGGAAATTAATCCGCAAGACGCCAAGAAGATGGGAATTGAGGATAAAGAGCAGGTTATTGTGGAAACGCGTCGCGGTAAATTGAAGATCGAAGCGCGTGTGATTGACCGGCCGGAGCCGGGTACGATTTTTATTCCCTGGCACTGGAAACAGTGGATGGCCAATATTTTAACGATCGATGCTTTTGATCCCGGATCGAAAGAGCCCGAATATAAAGTTTGTGCGGCCAAAATCAAGAAAGCTTAAGACTCCTTTCATGACCAAATAGGGAAGGCCGGAGCTTAAAAACTTTGGCCTCCCTGTTTTAAATGTCATCAGATGGATTCAAGCAAAAAAGTACTTCGATGGAGCTTAGGGCTCTGTGAATGATATTCCGAAATCAAGCAAACGCAGTCATGGCAAAAATCGCCAAGAAAAGGATGTCGTTTTAATGGATCAGATTTCCCGTAAAGAGTTTTTCAGAGAAATGTTCGGCTTTTTTAAGGATGAAGTCGAGAAAGGGAAGTCCGGCGGATCGGACAAATTGCATTATTTTTTACCCCCGCCCGGCGCCGAATCGATCCGAAATTACATCCAATCCTGCGACAAATGTTTTGATTGTGTGGCGGCCTGTCCGCCCATGGCCTTGGAAGTTTGTCGGGATCCCGGTTCGGAGTTCTACGATTATCCCGTCATAGAACCGGCACGGCAAGCGTGTGAATTCTGTGAAGATTATCCCTGCATTAAGGCGTGTCACACCGAGGCGTTGAAATTGGAAAATCTCGGTAGCCTTAAAAGCCTGGCGGTTATTATCGGGAATTTTTGTTTGGCCTATCAAGATCATTTTTGCATGACTTGCGTTACGGCCTGTCCGCCGCAATACAAAGCGGTTCGTCTGAATGCGGAAGGCTTACCGGAGATCGATCCGTCGCTTTGTACGGGTTGCGGAATTTGCGCTCAGGCCTGTCCGGCGCCCAAAAAGGCGATCGCTTTTAAAATAGAATAGGAGATTATCATGGCTATTGCCGGTGTGGTTATTGTTACCCAACCCGATAAAACGATGCATGTATTGGAAAAGCTGAATGAAATGGAAAACGTGACAACGTATGGCGTCCATAATGACGTTCAAATCATTGCGGTTTTTGAAGCCAATTCTTCCAAGAGTTTGGAAGAGATGAGCATGGAAATCCAGGAAAATATTGAAGGCATTATGGCGCTATATCCGGCTTACGTTACCACGGAAGATGAACTTGAAAAGTTAGCTTAACCTGAACATCAGGCTTTAACTTCCGGTAATTCGGGAAAAGAAAGATGATTTTAGAGTTTTTACAGAAATTAGCCAATTATCATGCTCCGCTTCGCCCTCCGGGAGCAATTCCGGAAGACGAATTTTTAAACCAATGCATTCGTTGTCGCAAGTGCGAAGAGGCCTGTCCGTACGATTCAATCGTAATGGCTCATGGCGATCGCGGACTTAAAGTGGGAACGCCTTTTATCTACGCCCGCAGAGAACCGTGCTATTTGTGTATGAAATGTACGGAAGTTTGCCCTACCGGTGCCCTGCAACTTTTAAAGCGCGAAGAAAAGCGAAAAGTTCGCATGGGCACAGCTAAAATCAATCAAACCACCTGTCTGGCTTACAACGGGATTATTTGTCGTGCCTGTTACGAACGGTGTCCCATCTATCGGGAAGCCATAACGCTGCAAAACGAAATTTATCCGGTAGTTCATCAGGAGCATTGTGTGGGCTGTGGAATTTGCGAGAATGTTTGTCCCAACGAGCCCGCATCCATTATTGTGTACAGCTCTCATGGGTAGGGTAATTCTTGTATAGATTTCAAATGTGACCAATCAGGATTTTCGGTTTAAATGATTAAAAGTGTGATTGAGTAAAAGAGATGACGAGATTCGAAGAATACTTTTACAAACATTTGCATCTTTTGCGTAGAATTTCACAGTGGGCTGCCGTGGCTCTGATTTTTTTGATTCCCTTTTTAAATCGTCATGGTTACCATGAACTGATGGGAACGTTTTACAGTATCCGCATCGGTCATCTGGATTTAATGGATCCGGCTTTGATGTTCCAGACCATCCTGCTAACCAAGCACATCCCGTTCAGCGCGCTTTTGGCGGGAACTCTTCCCCTGATATTGGCCCTGGTTTTGGGAAAAGTATTTTGCAGTTGGGTGTGTCCGTACAATTTGTTAGCGGAGTATGTGGCCAAACTGCGCAAGCTTGTTTTTCCGCAAAAAAAATATTTTTTGAATCATAATCCCAAACCGCAATGGTACTGGATTGTTTTCGGATTGGTCGTCACAACACTCATGGTTTTGGGCATTCCGCTTATCACATTAACCTCATTTCCCGGTTTGATAAGTTCCGAGGCGGCGGATTTGGTATTAAACGGAACCATTGGCATTGAGATACTTCTTGTCCTTATTGTAATTTTACTGGAATTTTTTGTGGCGCCCCATTTCTGGTGCAAATATGCTTGTCCGGTTGGTGCGACCTTGGCCTTATTCAGGTATAAACATACCATGCGCGTTCACTTTGATCCCAAAGGTTGTACCTGTGACTCCGTTAAGAGTCTTCCCTGCAATGTCATTTGTCCCTTAGGTTTGGATCCCCGTCATGATGGTATTTATCCGTATTGTTATAATTGCGGTGAGTGTATTTATTCTTGCCATCAACATCATGGCAAGAGCTTAAGCTTTAGTTTTAAGGCGGCGCCTAAGAAGGCAGCTGTTTCCAATGGAATGAATATAAAGATGAACAGACCAATAAAGGAGGTAAATGCATGATAAATGAAGAAAATCAAAAGCGAAGGTCTTTCCTGAAGAATTTCGGAATTATCGGCGCATTGTTGATTGCCGTCGGGCTGTTTTTCCGTGACTTGTGGCTTTATTTGTATCCTCCCAAACGGAAGAAAAAATTCCACAAGTACCTAGTGGCCAAATTGAACAGTGTGCCGCTTGGTAAAGCCAAAGAAATAACTTTGGGAAACGATCCGGTTTTTGTGGTGCATCTTGATCAAGGGTACAGGGTCTTTTCGGGTATTTGTACCCATTTGGGATGCCATGTGCGCTGGGAAGAAGAGAAGCAGCGCTTCTTTTGCCCATGTCACAAAGGAGTGTATGATAAAACGGGCAAAGTGATCAGCGGGCCGCCCCCAAGACCGTTGGATCAGTTTAAAGTCGAAGAGGACAAAAACCTTGTTTACATTTATGTGGAAACTAAAACAAGGGGGCCCTGGTCATGAGTGTTAAAGCATGGTTAAAAGAACGTTTTCCTATCGATTACGATAAGTTCATCGAAATCAATGAAAATATTTTTATTAAAGAGCCCATTCCGATCCACATGAAAAAGTGGTGGTATTGCATGGGAGCCACTCCATTGATTTTATTCACTTTGCAAGTATTGACCGGAATTTTTCTAGCCTTTTATTTCGTTCCGTCTCCGGAAATGGCCTACGAAAGTGTTCGCCATATTACACAGGATGTACGCTTCGGTTTTTGGGTACGCGGTCTACACCGATGGGGCGCCAATCTGATGATTCTTTCTCTGTTCTTGCATATTACGCGTGTTTATTTTACGCGATCTTATCAAAAACCGCGCGAGATCAATTGGATTTTAGGCGTGATTTTATTTGGCCTTGCCCTGACTTTTTCCTTTACCGGATATTCCCTAACGTACAACCAGCTTTCTTATTGGGCCGTAACGGTCGGCACGAATTTAATTAAAAGCGTTCCGATTATTGGCCACTCTTTGCTTGTTTTTATGCGCGGCGGGGAAGAAGTAACGGCCAATACGCTCACGCGATTTTACATGCTCCACGTCTGGTTTCTGCCTTTATTCTTGGTGTTCTTTCTGGTATTGCACATCATTGTTCTGCGGCTACATGGCGTTTCGGAACCTGAAGGCTTCCCCAAGGGAAAGTATTTTCCTTTTTATCCCCATCATTTTTACAAAATAATTATTGCCACATTGTTCTTGTTAGCCGTAATGAGCGCCCTGTCTATTATTCTGCCGCCAGGCATCGGGCTCCCGGCCGATCCGACTACGACACCGTTTCATATCAAACCGGAATGGTACTTTTATCCGACCTATCGTTTTTTGAGAATGGTTCCGCTTAAAGTCGGCATTTATGTTACGGCCGCCTTTCTGATCGCATTTACCTTTTGGCCGTTCATCGAACCGTTGCTTTCCAAGAAAAATTCGGTACGGCGCAATATTAGTTACGGAGTCGGAGCCTTAACTTTGATAATTACTTTGGCATTAACCATTTGGGAAAGCTTAACATAAACACGAGTACAATATTAATTTGGAGGAAAATATATGGATACCGTAAAAGGACAACAATGGCTCATCGGCATTTTCAGCACGTTGTTGATCGTAATCTTAATTATTGTGGCCGGAATGGAAATGAAAAAATCGGAATCGACCAAGCCCGAAATTGAGATCGACAAAACAACGGCTCAGTGTATTACCTGTCATGAAGACAAAGGAATTGCCGTCAAGCAAATTGATGCCTGGAAAGAAAGTAAACATGCCGTGATGGGCATTGGCTGTTACGAATGTCATGAAGCGAAGAAAGGCGATTTCGATGCTTTTACTTGCACAGGCAGCAATATTCTGGTTGCCCGCCATCCGACCCCGAAAGATTGCGGAAAATGTCATGAACAGCAGGTGAAAGAGTTTGCCAACAGTAAGCATGCACATCAGTTCTGGTTACTGAAAAACGGGGACAGAGCCGCTTTTGAATTCCCTATGGCTACGCGTCACGGCTGCGAAGAATGCCATCAAATCGGTAATATTTGGCCGGATGGCAGTGTGGGCGAATGCGATGCCTGCCATGCCAAACATTCGTTTAGTCTCTCGGTAGCCCGTCAACCGGAAACCTGCGGCGAATGCCATGTAGGTCCGGATCATCCGCAAATCGAAGAATACATCGAATCCAAGCACGGAAATATTTTTAAGGCTAAAGGTAAAAATTGGGACATGGGATATTCAACGACCAATCATGAGCAGATTCCAATTGAAGCGCCTGTTTGTGTTACTTGCCACATGGACGGTAACAAAACCCAACCGATGACGCATAACGTAAGTGCGCGTTTGGCAACCGAATCCCAGGCGCCGTGGAGTTTCCGCACGGTTTGGGATCAGGAACATTTGGGCGATTGGAAGAAAAAACGCGAACGTATGGAAGAAATTTGCGCCAGTTGTCATGCACCCGATTTTTACAAAATGTACTTCCTGAATGCGGATATGGTGAATTTGCAATATGACGAAATCCGTCGCGCATTTGTACATTGGACGACCAAATTAACGAAAAACGGTACGATTAAGCGCTTAAAATATAAAGGTAAATACTGGTCAAATCCGGTTCTGAACGGCTGGGATGAGCTCCCCGAACATGAAATGTATTATGGCTGGCATCATGAAGGGCGGCGTTTCCGTATGGGCGCAGAAATGATGGCGGCCGATTATACGCAATGGCACGGCATCTGGGAAATTCAGGAAGATCTAACCGAATTGATTAAATGGGCAGCCGAACACGGTGATGCGGAAGCCAAGAAAATCGTCAATACGAATGATCCGAGAAAATTCATCACCTATGCGTTGTATGACGTTCCCGGTACCGAATGGGGTATTCCCACCAAGACCAATACCACACCGTTTGTTTATCAGGCCTTCCCCGATTATTGGGATCGTATTTACAAAAATGTGGAAACGGTTTACAAACGCGGTTTGATTTCGGAAGATCAATGGAATTTGTGGCTTAAACGTTACAAAAACCGGGATTACTATCTTGGTTTAAAATACGCTAATTCACCGCAAGTAGATTCCACCTGGAATTTCTATAAGAAACGTAATGACATTGATTTTAAGGCCATGAAAGAGCAGGTTATCGATTTGGTTCTGCCGGGTAAAAACTTTTACAATAACAAATAAAATTTCATGTGAAAAGTGGTGGCAGGAAAGCTCTTGCCACCACTTTTCTATTTATTTCTAAAAAGGGGCTAAAGCCCCTTTTGGTGTAAATCGTTTATTTTGGCCCCATCCTAAAGGATGGGGCTAACAAATTAAAAAGCATTATGTTAGCCCCAATATTTGTGGGGACAAATTTAAAGAGCTCTGTGTTTTAACCCTTTAGGGCTTTTTAGAGTAGACACATTTATGAAATTAAAATTTAATCCTTCCAATCGCGATATTAGTCTGCTTTTTGTTCTGGGAATTTTCTGGGGCTTGCTTGAAGCTTTTGCCGGACAATGGATAAAAAGCTGGCAACCGAATCTGTTCGGCTTTATTATGCCGTTTATTACGGCAGCATTTATCATTTGGGCCAAACGTCTGGTGCCGTTAACCGGCAGTATTTTATTCATGGGCATAATGTCCGCCGTTTTAAAACTCTTTTCTTCCGGCATGATTTTGCACGGCGCTTTTATGGCTATTTTGATCGAATCCGTTTTGGCCGAATTGGTATTTATTTTCGGTGGAATTGGATTTTGGACAGGTATCGGAGTAGGTGTTCTTTTACAAATCTACAGTATGATTCATCCCATGCTAACCAAGGGAACGCTTTGCCAGTCATCGCATTTTGTGCGTTTTCGGCATTGGGTATCGATTCACTTCTTTTCGGGACAAGATTTACAAAAATCCCAAGTACTATTGTTGATGTTGGTTCTGCACTTGTTGGCAGGATTTTTAGCTGCCGTGATTATTTGGCCCGTTAAGCTTAAAAAAGAAAAAAGGCTTTAGTTAAACTTGAACTAAAGCCTTAAAAACAGAGGAACCGGTCTTCTAAAAACTGTATTTAATCTTCCAATAAACCATACTGTTGTTATGAAATTGCCCGAACATACCTTCGGTACCGGTGAACAGGTTGGCACCTAATAAAATCTCAAACGCATCGGCAAAATCGTAGGTGATTTTCGGGCGGATGAGCGAGGCCTTGTTATTGAAATCATAATACATGAAAAACGAAAGATTCAATGTTTCGTTCAGAAAATCCTTGGTGGCTAAAAAAGTGGCCATGTTGGAATATTGATCGTTTTTGATGTAATCATTGTAATCAAGAATCGCCTGCTGGATGAACTGACCGCTTAAATGCCAATCCATGAGCGTG
>JALWEA010000103.1 GCA_027039465.1 Calditrichia bacterium
CAACACCAAATCACCGACATCCAGTTTTCCCATTTGGTAAGCTTCCGAAAGAGCCAGCGGAATCGTCGCCGCCGTTGTATTGCCGTAGCGCTCGATGTTGATCATTACCTGATCATAGCTAATGCCAAGTCGTTTAACCGTGGCATCAATAATACGCAAATTGGCCTGATGGGGCACCAAAAGGGTTAAATCTTTACCGGACAGATTATTCTTTTCCAAAATATCTACGGAAACTTCGGCCATTTTAGTTACGGCAAACTTAAACACCGTTTTGCCGTCCTGATAAATGAAATGCCAATCGTTGACCACCGTTTCCAGCGAGGCGGGAAAGAGACTGCCCCCTGCCTTCATTTTCAGATATTCCGCGCCGCTGCCATCGGAATAGAGCAGGAAATCCATGATTCCGATATCTTCCCGATCGGTCGGTTCCAACAGAACGGCACCGGCGGCATCGCCAAATAAAACGCAGGTATTGCGATCGCGATAATTGGTAATGGCGCTCATTTTGTCCGAACCGATAACCACAACCTTTTTATGCGTTCCCGCCCAGATAAATTGCGTACCCACGGAAAGCGCAAAAATAAAACCGGAACAAGCGGCCGAGACATCAAAGCCCCAGGCGTTTTTGGCGCCCACTTTATCCTGCACCAAATTGGCCGTACTCGGGAAAAACATATCCGGCGTAACGGTTGCCACAATAATCAAATCGATTTCCAAAGGATCAATGCCCCGAACTTCACACAATTTTTTGACGGCTTCGGCGGCCATGTCCGAGGTTGCCTTGCCCGGCTCCAGAATATGGCGTTCCCGAATACCCGTTCGGGTACGAATCCATTCGTCCGAAGTATCGACCATGCGTTCCAAATCGGCATTGGTCAATATTTTTTCGGGCACATAGTGGGCTACTGCGCTTATGTACGCATTCTGTCTCATGACATTTCCTTCTCTTTTAATTTTTCTGCAATTAAATGATTGACATTTTTCATGGCCATATTTTTGGCAACTTTTAGCGCGTTGTTAATGGCTTTTCCCGTCGAGCTTCCGTGACAAATTACGGAGATGCCGTTCACGCCCAATAAAGGCACGCCGCCGTATTCTTCATAATCGTAACTGCGTTTTAATTCGCTAAAGGCAGGTTTAACCAGAAAGGCTCCCAAATTGGTGAATAAATTTGCGCCGATGCTGCGTTTGATTCCCTTGATGATCATGCCCATGACGCTTTCGGCCATTTTCAACAGAACATTGCCCACAAAACCGTCACAGACAATAATATCGGTTGTACCTTTAAAAATATCGCGCCCTTCAACGTTACCGTAAAAGTTTGGCAATTTTTCCTTAAACATTTGATGCGCTTCGATAACGACCGCATTGCCCTTTTTCTCTTCTTCACCGATGCTGAGTAAACCGATTTTTAAATTCTTCTGATTAAAAACTTCGCTGACGAAGATATCGGCCATCATGGCGAACTGTAATAAGTGCAGCGGCTTACAATCGACATTGGCTCCCACATCAATCAAAAAGACCAAACCTTTTTCGCTGGGAAGAAAAGAACCGATTGCCGGACGTTTGACGCCAGGAATGCGTTTGAGCGTAAGCAACGAGCCCGCCATTTGCGCCCCGGTGTGACCGGCGCTGACAAAGGCATCGGCTTCGCCTCTGGCATGGAGATTTAATCCGACGACCATTGAAGAGTTCTGCTTTTTCTTAAAAGCTTCGGTGGGCGATTCATTCATGCCGATGTTCTCGGGAGCATGCACAATGGACATGCGTTCGTGAAACTTGGCCGGAATGTGTTTTAACCGTTCTTTGATTAAATTCTCGTCGCCAACAAGAATGATATGGTCATCTTTGGGAGCTTCTTTTAAATATAAATAAGCCCCTTCTATGGTAGCTCGGGGCCCTAAATCGCCTCCCATAACATCAAGGGCGATGCGCATTTTAAATTTCCCTTAATTAACCGCGTCGATTAAACAGCTTTTGGAATGAAAACGTTCTTTCCGCGATAGTAGCCGCAGTTGGGGCAGGCACGATGCGGCAGTTTCATTTCACCGCAATGATCACACGCCACAAGGGATTGTGCACGCATGGTTGCAATCCATTGAGCTCTTCTTTTATCTCTTTTGGAACGCGAAATTTTGCGTTTCGGATTTGCCATAACAAACTCCTTATTTAATTAATCCTCTCAACTTCTCCCATCTCGGATCAATGGGAGTATCCGTACAACGACACGCTTCGTAATTCAGATTCACTCCGCAATGGGGACAAAGCCCCTTGCAATCTTCTTTACACAGCATCTTCATCGGATGATTCAACAGCATCATTTCGGCAATAACCGGATCCAAGTCGATTTCCGTAGCATCTTCGGAAATACGAATGGATTCTTCGTCAAGCAATTCACCGGCGCCAACATGATAATGCTGTTCTATTTCGGAACTGAATTCCGTATCGTACTCATCCAAACAACGGTCACACCGATAGTGAGCAACCGTTTTTAAGGTGATGTGTACCCGATAATTTTTTTTTATTTTTTCAATGTGCACATGTACATTGGCCACATTCGGGTAGTATTCCCGAATCATGTTCGAAATAAAATCCAATTGTACACGTTCGTCCAGCTCAACCGGCCGGACGTCCATATTTTGAATATTTATTTTCATAATAAAACTTTTAATATATAAAACATTCGCTCTTTTTTCAACCCTGATTTTTCAACGGGTGAGCGTTCCGTTTGTTTCCTAATTTAATTTTGTTTACGAAAAATTTAAAAGTGGTGGAATGTACGGTAAGAACAAGATGATGGCAAATTTTTATGGCTTGGGCTTACCTGCCAAGGAGAAGAGGCATAAATTGAAGATAGATGGAACTATTGAAATATTAAAATTTGTGTTGTTTTACTCACTCCCTCATTCTATTTCTTATTCGGTAGATTGAAAAGGCAACCGGTTGTCGAGTAGAGACCGCGCCAGCGGGATCGTATCGAGACACGGTTGCCGCACTTGCGAATTCCCTTTTAGAACCCATCCCCGGCCCTTCCCTACTACCTACCGTATGGAAGGGTGCCACTTTTCCGATGGGCATTTGGTGAATTGTTGAATTGAAGTGATTTTGTGTCTGATGATGTGCAAGATCATGTCCGTTTACTGAAGGATTTCGACGGAACGAAGAATTCCTCCATCCGTTGCCGCTTTGGAGAGGATTGCTTCTCCCGACTTCGTCGGGATCGCAATGACAGGCCTTTCCGAATAACGAATATACGGATAACGATCCCCTTAACCCTTAACTTTTCCCCCTTAACCTATTTTACTTCGTTTCCTTCACAATCCTCATGGTATCCATGGCAATGACCAATTCTTCGTTGGTCGGAATAACAAACACTTTAACCTTGGAATCATCGGCCGAAATTTCGCGTTCCTTTTTGTCCGAAGCTTCGTTCTTTTTCTGATCCAGTTTAACGCCCATGAATTCGAGCCCTTGCAAACTGTGCTCGCGTACCATTGATGAATTCTCGCCAATGCCTCCAGTAAATACAATCACATCCGTTCCGCCCATGGCCGCCGCATACGCACCGATATATTTACGCAAACGATAGGTAAAAATATCGTGTGCCAAACGGGCGCGTTCGCTATTCTCGTATTCTTCTTCAATTTCGCGCATGTCGCTGCTGATGCCGCTTACGCCAATCAGGCCGCTGTGTTTATTCAACAGAGTCGTTGCATCGTTTGGTGTCAATTCTTCCTTGTGCATAATCTGCAAAATAATCGCCGGGTCCAGGTCGCCGGAACGCGTACCCATTACCAAGCCTTCCAAAGGCGTAAATCCCATGGATGTATCTACCGATTTACCATACTTAATGGCGGCAGCCGAAGCGCCGTTCCCCAAATGACAGGTAATAATGCGCAACTTGTCTTTGGGAGTGCCCATCAATTCCGCAGCCCGATCCGATACAAAGCGGTGCGAAGTACCATGGAAACCGTATCTACGAATGCCGTGCCGCTTGTACAAGGTGTACGGCAGTGCGTACAAGTAGGCATATTTGGGCATGGTTTGATGGAAAGCCGTATCGAACACGGCTACCTGCGGCACGCCCGGCAAAAGCTGCATGGCCGCATTAATGCCTTTTAAGTTGGGCGGATTGTGTAACGGAGCATAATCGATGCAACGACGAATCTCACTCATAACTTCTTCGGAAATCAAAACCGAAGCGCTGAATGCTTCGCCGCCGTGTACCACTCGATGGCCCACCGCATCGATTTCCTTGCGATCCTTAATAACACCGTGGTTTTTACTGAGCAAAATGGAAAGCACATATTCAATGGCCATTTTGTGATCCAAAATTTCGCCGCTTAAACGGATTTGCTTATCACCGACTTTCTGATGGGTTAAAACGGCGCCGGACATACCAATGCGTTCCACCACACCTTTGGCCAACGATTCACGTTTTTCAGGGTCGATGACCTGATATTTAACCGACGAACTGCCTGCATTTAAAACTAAAACGATCATAATTTGCATCCTTATTTTTAAAATCCGAACCTGTTTTAATTATAAAAACTTTAAAAAACTATTTACCAATATGTCGAATGTTTAAAAACCCGAAAGATCTAATACGTTTAACCACAACTTTCTATTTTGATTACGTTTTAGAAACCGAATTTGCCTCGTCCGGATAATTTGCAAAATATTGAGGAAACCGTCGCATGGCAAATTCCGCGTTGCTCTCCGTATTATACGCTTTTTACTTATAGATTTTAAATAAAACTAAACGGTGACTACAAGCGTAGTGCGAGTTCTCGCAGCACTTCATTTTCAATTTACACCGATATTTATTTATAGTAAATTCACTTATAGTAAGTAATTTGCCTCGCATTTCTCTTATACATTGTTGTGTGCCGGGTTTCAGTCATTTTCATTTTTCTTTTTTTGGCTCTTCCGGTTTTTGAGTACATGACTTGAAAAAAATAAAAGGACATGGTAGCTTAAAATATATTTTTAGTAGAATAAAAAAAGGAAGCGACCATGT
>JALWEA010000104.1 GCA_027039465.1 Calditrichia bacterium
GTTTTAGAGATTTTGAATTTTTTAAGTTAAAAATTCTTGACCTGCATAATTATAAATTTGAGTTAAAGGGCACTTGATGTACTCAAAAACCGGAAGAGCCATATTTAATTTACTTATTTTTATTTGAAATCACGCAAGGTAAAATATGAACGATATCGAAAAACTCTTAAGCAAACTGTCTCCTGAAAAACGCAAGCTCCTGGAGCTGAAGCTGAAAAAGCAAGGCAAATTAGGCAATGCTTTTCCGCTTTCTTACGCCCAACAACGCTTGTGGTTCCTGCAACAATTGGAGCCGGAAAGCACGGCCTATCACATTCCGGCGGCCGTTCGCCTGAAAGGGCAATTAAACATAGAAGCTCTGGAAAAAAGTTTTAACGAAATCATCAAGCGCCATGAAATTTTGCGCACCACCTTTACGACCATCAACGGCACGCCCATGCAGGTGGTTTCATCGCAATCCAATGTTAAATTGAAGCAAACCGATCTTTCCGCCCTTCCACCCGAGGAACGCGAAGCCCGCATGCGCGAGCTGTTGGAAAGCGAGAACAATCGGCCGTTCGATTTAACCAAAGGCCCTTTGCTTCGTTTACACTTAATTAAGATAGCGGACGATGAGCATGTGCTGCACATTTTAATGCACCACATCATTTCCGACGGTTGGTCGGTCAATGTGTTCGTTAAAGAATTCAGCCAACTGTACGGCGCATTTTTAAAAGGACAGTCCCCGACTTTGCCACAGCTCAAAATTCAATACGCCGACTTTGCCGTTTGGCAAAAGAAAAAACTGGAAAGCGAAATCAAAGAAAAACAATTAACCTATTGGAAGCAAAAATTAGGCGGTTCGTTACCCGTTTTGGAACTACCGTCCGATCACCCGCGTCCGGCGGTAAAATCGTACCGCGGCAGCCATCGCAAAGGCAGCATTACAGGGTCGGTTGTGCAAGAAATCCGCCGCATTGCCTCCGAGCAGCAAACCACGGTGTTCATGACCCTTTTGGCCGCTTTTTACGCTTTGCTCTACCGTTACACCCAACAGGAAGATCTTTGCGTGGGTATTCCCATTGCCAACCGCAATCGCGCCGAAACCGAAGGCTTGATCGGTTTTTTTGTGAACACACTGGTTCTGCGCAATGATCTGAGTGACGAGCCGAATTTTATTGAACTGTTGAAACGCACACGCGACGTCTCTCTGGAAGCTTTCTCCCATCAGGATTTGCCGTTTGAAATGCTGGTGGAGGAACTGCAACCCGAACGCAACATGAGTCACACGCCGCTCTTTCAGGTCATGTTTGTTTTTCAGAATGCGGCCGAAGGGAAATTGGAACTGCCCGGATTGCAGGTTGAGCCCGTACCATTGGGCAACGAAAACGCCAAGTTCGATCTGACCTTAACCGTCAGCGAAACGCCCGATTCTTTCTTACTGGACATCGAATACGACACCGATCTGTTCGAACCGTCCACCATTGACCGCATGTTGACGCATTACAATATTCTGTTGCATTCTTTGGTTGAGCACCCGCAAACGCCGGTTAGTCAACTGAACATGTTAAGCGAAGAAGAACGCCGATTGCTTTTGGACGAATGGGTGCCCAAAGGCGTTTATTTCCCGCCGGAAAAATGCGTACACCATATTTTTGAAGAACAGGTGGAAAAATTCCCGCAGCGGATTGCCCTTACTTTTGAAGATCAACATATAACCTACGCCGAGCTGAATACCCGAGCCAATCGTTTGGCCCGTTATTTAATTAAACAGGGCGTTCAACCCGATGATTTGGTGGCCATTTATTCCGAACGCGCCCCGCATCTGTTGGTGGCCATTTTAGCTGTGCTCAAGGCAGGCGCCGCTTACCTGCCCATCGATCCGGTCTATCCGCCCGAACGCGTGCAGTTCATGCTCGATGACGCACAAGCGCGCATCGTACTGACCCAATCCGAATTGCGTCCGCAATTAACGTTAAATGATCATCAGGTCTTTTTGCTTGACGATGATTGGTCGAAAGTTGAACGGGAATCTGCGGAGAATCCGCAGACAAAGGTTAATCCCGATCATTTGATCTACGTGATTTACACCTCCGGTTCCACGGGCAAGCCCAAAGGCACGCTGATAACGCATTACAATGTGGTTCGCCTTTTTCAGGCCACGGATCATTGGTATCATTTTAACGAATCGGATGTGTGGACGCTTTTCCATTCTTACGCTTTCGATTTTTCCGTGTGGGAAATTTGGGGCGCTTTGCTTTACGGCGGCCGTTTGGTCATTGTACCGCAAATGACCGCCCGCTCACCGGAACAATTCTACCGCTTACTCATCGAGCAAAAGGTAACCGTGCTCAATCAAACGCCTTCGGCTTTCCGCCAGCTCATTCAGGCCGAAGAGCAGGTCGGCCAACCGCCGTTTAAAACCGATTTGCGTTACATTATCTTTGGCGGCGAGGCGCTGGAATTGAACAGTCTGCGCCCGTGGTTTGAAAAACACGGCGACCGGCAGCCGCAACTGATCAACATGTACGGCATCACCGAAACCACCGTCCACGTTACCTATCGTCCCGTTTCTCTGGAAGATGTGGAAGCCAACAAAGGCAGCGTCATTGGTCAGCCCATTCCGGACTTGCCCGTTTACATTTTGGACAAACATTTGCAGCCCGCGCCCATCGGCGTACCCGGAGAAATTTGCGTAGCCGGCGCCGGTTTGGCCCGCGGTTATCTGAAACGGCCGGAATTGACATCTACCAAATTCGTTCCGCATCCCTTTTCCGATCAGCCGGACGCCCGTTTGTACCGTTCCGGCGATTTGGCCCGTTATCTGGAAGACGGTGACATCGAATACATCGGACGCATTGACAATCAAATAAAAATCCGCGGATTTCGCATTGAATTGGGCGAGATCGAAACTTTGTTAGCCAAACATCCGGACATTCGCGAATGTCTGGTAACAACCGCCAAAGACACACGCGGAGACGCCATCATTGCCGCCTATTTTGTGCCCGAAAAAGGACGGGAAATCACCAGCCATCAATTGCGTGATTATTTGCGGGAAAAGCTCCCCGAATACATGGTGCCCTCGGCGTTCGTTATGCTGGATGCGTTTCCGTTAACGCCCAACGGTAAAATCGACCGCAAAGCACTGCCCGATCCGTCCCTGCACCGGTTGGACTTACAACGTGAATACGTGGCGCCCAAAACGCCGACCGAAGAAATTCTGGCCCAAATTTTCGCCGAAATTTTACAGGTTCCGCAGGTGGGTTCTAATGATCACTTTTTCGAGTTGGGCGGTCATTCGCTTTTGGCCACGCAATTGGCCTCGCGCATTCGCGATGCGTTGGGCGTGGATGTTCCGTTAAAAATTCTGTTCGAGCATCCCGTTGTGCACGAGTTGGGTCGCGCCATCGACCAACTGAAGCTGAAGCAGGAAGGCATGGAAGAACTGCCCATTGTGCCCATCGAGCGCAACGGCGAATTACCCCTGTCCTTTGCCCAGCAGCGTTTGTGGTTTTTGCACCAGCTCGATCCCAATGACGCCTCCTACAACATACCCGCAGCATTTCGGGTCAACGGGCCGCTGAATTTGGATCGATTGCAGCAGGTATTCGACGAAATCGCTCATCGCCACGAAACGTTGCGTACGGTATTCAAAACAGTAGATGGCAAACCCTACGTGGAAATTCTGCCCGAATCTCCGATTAAAATCGAGCATCTGATTTTAAGCGAAGATCAGCAAGATCGGGCCTCCGTTGAAAAACTCATTATCGAAGAGGCACGAACGCCGTTTAATTTGGAAACCGGCCCGTTAACGCGCATTAAGGTTCTGCAATTAGCCGAAGATGAATTCGTCATTGTGCTGAACATGCACCACATCATCTCGGACGGCTGGTCCATGGGCATTTTAATGAACGAAGTTGCCGTGCTCTATCGCGCCTTCAGCGCCGATCAACCCGATCCGCTGCCGCCGCTAAAAATTCAATATGTGGATTTTGCCGCCTGGCAGCGTAAGTGGCTGTCCGGTAAGGTTTTGGAAGAGCAATTAAATTACTGGAAGCGCACCTTAGGCAACGGTTCGCCGCCTTTGCAATTACCCACCGATAAGCCGCGTCCCGTGCCCATCACTTCCAACGGCGCACATTTTCATTTCAAAATAGACAAGAATTTGGCCGATCGGGTCAATGCTTTTTGCCAAAAAGAAAACGTTACGCCGTTCATGGCCTATCTGGCGGCTTTCATGGCACTGTTGAATAAATACAGCGGGCAGGAAGACATAAGCGTCGGCACTCCCATCGCCAACCGCAACCGTTCGGAAATAGAGAACATCATCGGCTTTTTTGTCAATACTTTGGTCATGCGGGCCGATTTGAGCGGCGATCCGACGCTGAAGGACTTTTTGAAACAAATTCGGGAAACGGCATTGGGCGCTTACGCGCATCAGGATTTGCCGTTCGAAAAATTGGTGGATGCCATTCAGCCCGAACGCGACGTGCGACACACACCGTTGTTTCAGGTCATGTTCATGATGCAGAACTTGCCTTCTGGCAAACAGGAAGCCTCGGACATTACCATCGAAGAAATGAAGGTGGAAAACGGTCTGTCCCAGTTTGAAATCACGCTCGGGCTGACCGAAGTGGCCGACGGTTTGAACGCCAGCATCGAGTACAATACCGATCTGTTTGAAGAAACAACCATGCACCGTCTGGCCGATCATTTTGTGCGGGTCACGGAATCCATGGTTAACCGGCCGGAGCAGCCGCTCTCGCACATCTCGTTGATTGCGCCCGAAGATGAGAAGAAAATCACGCAGGAATGGAACGCCACCCAACGCGAATTTCCGGCCATGGCCATTCATCATTTAATCGAAGTGCAGGCCGAAGACCAGCCGGACAAGATTGCCGTTGTTTCCGATGATGTGCAAATGCCTTACGGCGAACTTAACGATCGGGCTAACCGTATTGCCGCTTATTTGCAGCAAAAGGGCATCGGCAAGGGAAAGCGTGTGGGTTTAAGCCTGCGGCGTTCGCCGGATTTAATCGTCACCCTGCTCGGCATTCTGAAGAGCGGAGCCGCTTACGTGCCGTTGGACGCCAATTATCCCAGGGAACGTTTGGAATTCATGATTAACGATGCCCAATTATCCTTTTTGATTACCGAACAGGCTTTAAAAGAAGCCATCCCGGCCAAGGACATTCCCACTTTGGTGCTGGATGAAAACAATGAATGGCAACAGGCGGGCGCCTACCAACCGGTAACGTTCACCGGAGACGAGGCGGCTTATGTCATTTACACGTCCGGCTCAACGGGATTACCCAAAGGCGTAGTGGTCAGCCACCGTTCGGTGGTCAATCATAATTTGGCCATTGCCGAAATTTTTGAAATGCAGGATTGCGATCGCGTTTTGCAGTTTGCCACGATTAATTTCGATGCGGCCGGAGAAGAGATTTACCCCACCCTGCAGAACGGCGCGACCCTAATCCTACGCGGTAACGAAATACTGATTTCCGGGCAGGAACTCATCGAACTGACCGAAACTTACGGCATCACCATCTGGGATTTGCCAACGGCTTATTGGCATCAGGTGCTGAGCGAACTGAAACAGATGAACCGCAATATTCCCAACACTTTACGCTTGCTTGTCTTAGGCGGAGACAAACTTTCCGCCGAACGTTACAAAGAATGGTTGCAGGTCGGCGGCAAACAGGTGCGGACTTTAAACACTTACGGCCCCACGGAAGGCACCATTGACTCCATTGTGTTTGAATGTCCCAACTCGGTTGACGCCATTGAACGCTTGGGCGAAATTCCCATTGGTAAGCCCATAGCCAATACGCGCGCTTATGTGTTGGACAAGAATTTAAAACCGGTTCCCATCGGCATTCCCGGCGAACTGTTTTTGGGCGGCGCTTGCGTGGCCGAAGGTTACTGGAATCGTCCGGAACTGACGGCCGAACGCTTTTTGCCCGATCCCTTTGCCGATGCGCCTGATGCGCGCATGTACCGCACCGGCGATTTGGTACGCTGGCGTCCCGACGGCAATTTGGAATATATCGGTCGCACCGATCATCAGGTTAAGGTGCGCGGCTTCCGCGTGGAGCTGGAAGAAATCGAACATGCCATTTTGCAGCTTCCGTATGTGAAAGACGCTGCGGTGGTGGCTCACGAGAAGCAACCCGACACCAAACAATTGGTGGCTTATGTGGTCTTTAAAGACAAAGGCTCGATTTCCGATTTGAAAGGCGAGCTGAAGTCCAGGCTGCCCGAATACATGGTTCCCGCCGTTTTTGTGCAAATGGAATCCTTACCCTATCTGCCCAGTGGAAAGATTGACCGGCGCGCCTTACCGCAACCTTGGGAAATGCCCACGGAACGCAAAAGCGAATATGTGGCGCCGCGTAACGAAAAGGAACGGATTCTGGCCGAAATTTGGCAGCAGATCCTTGGCGTTAAAGAAATCGGCGTGAACGACAACTTTTTTGAATTGGGCGGTGATTCCATTTTGAGCATTCAGGTTATTGCACGCGCGCGCCAGCAGGGATTGCAAATCACACCCATGCAAATCTTCCAATACCAGACCATTGCCGGACTGGCCGCCGTTGTGCAGGAAGCGCAAGCGGTTAAAGCCGAGCAGGGACTGGTTACGGGCAGCGCGCCGTTAACGCCCATTCAGCATTGGTTCTTTCACGAACAATTCCTGCACCCCGAACATTGGAACCAATCCTTGCTTTTGGAAGTGCACGAAAAATTGGATCCGACGCACCTGCAATCGGTTACCAAAGCGCTGTTGGAGCATCATGATGCTTTGCGTCTGCGCATTGTTGAAGAGAACGGGCAACGTTTGCAGGACTTTGCGCCCATGCCGCAAAATATTCCCTTCTTTCACTTTGATCTTGCCAGAATGTCGGCGGAAGAACAAAAACTGGCCATCGAACGCGAGTCCGCCCAATTGCAGGCTTCGTTTGATTTGAGCGAAGGTTGTTTGCTGCGTGTGGCCTATTTTGACACGGGAAATCTGCCGCACCGCATTTTGATCGTTGTGCACCACCTCTCCATGGACGGCGTCTCCTGGCGTATTTTATTGGAAGATGTTCAATTGGCATACCAACAGGCGGCTTCGGGCAAAGAAATTCAATTGCCGCCCAAAACCACATCTTTTAAAGAATGGGCGCAAAAATTGAAAGAATTCGCCGCCTCCGACACCATGACCAAAGAGACGGACTATTGGACGGAGATCGCCCGAAAAGATCCGCCGCCTTTATTCCCGGATTTTCCCAACGGTGAAAACATCGAACAATTCGCCGGCGGCGTAGCCGATGCACTGGAAGAAGGCGAGACGAAGGCATTGTTAAACGATGTACCGCCGGTATACAAGACCGAAATCAACGACATTCTTTTAACCGCCCTGACCCGCGCATTTGCCCGCTGGAACGGCAAGCGGTCACTGCTTATTAATATGGAAGGTCACGGCCGCGAAGAGATCATTGAAGGTACGGATATTTCGCGCACGGTCGGTTGGTTTACCTCGCTCTATCCGGTACACTTGTCGTTGGAAAATGTCTTTGAACCGGGAGATTCCATCAAAACGATTAAAGAACAATTAAGAGCCATTCCCAACAACGGCATCGGTTACGGTATTTTACGTTACCTTAGTCCGGATGAAAATCTGCGCAAGGCGCTCGACGGCCTGGATCATGCTCCCATTACGTTCAATTATTTGGGTCAGTTTGATCAGGCTTTACCCGAAGGTTCCATTTTCAAACCGGCGCGCGAAGCCAAAGGCCCCGAACGTCATCCGCAGGACAAACGTTCGAGCTTGTTAGACATTACCTGTGCCATTACAGCCGGTAAATTAAACATGTCTTTCACATTCAGCCGAAAAGTATTTCGGGAAGAAACCGTGCGTCCGTTCGTTGGTTTTTTTAAAGAAGAATTGAAAGCTTTGATCGCCCATTGCCGGTCACCCGAAGCCGGAGGCTTTACCGCTTCGGATTTCAAACTGGCTAACCTGGACAACAAAAAACTAGATAAAGTTTTGTCGCAATTACAGAAAGGCAAAAAAATGAAAAAATAATGAGATAAGATACATTAATCACACATTTTCTAATTCATATTTTGTATTATTAGGGAAGATAAATAAAGACATAGGAGGTCGTCATGAAAAAATATTTACTGTTGGTTATTTTATTCAGTGTGTCCATCGTAATGGGCACTACCTATCATACGCTTCCTTTCAACGGCAGCAATTCTTTTGCTGACGACGAAGATTTTCCAACCAGCACCGATACAATATTTGCCTATTGTACTTGGGACGACCACTATTTATATCTCGCTTATTCCGGTGATTTCTTAGCTACGCCTAATGATACGGTACGATCCAACGTCGATATGTTTTGGTACATTGATACCGATCCGCATCCGGATAATCCAAAATCGGGCTACGGGACAGATTCCACGGGTTCATATTATACTCAAATTATGCCATCTTTCCCTTGGTGGTTCGATGAACAAAGTTGGACATTACCCTTCTACGCTGATTACCGCATTCAGGGAGATTATGACCGCAAAGATTCGGTTTATGCGCACATCCAATCGTACAATAATGACGAACAGCAATGGAATACGAAAGTCGATTTGGATACCAGTATGGCCAATTTGAACTACGTTGACGGTTATTACGAATTGCGCATCCCGTTGGATTCTTTGGGCAATCCTCCGGATATTTTTATTTTGGGTCATTTGGTCAGTAATGAATGGAAAAGCGATTTGACTTACGACCCTGATCCGCAGCGTGAAGTTGGCGGAACATTAGGCAGTTGGCCATGGAGCTCCATTGAAGGCGGCGATGGCGACCACAACACGGACGGCCATTTCGACCATTGGTTTCACTTCCACCTGCAACCGGGCATTCATCCCGATCAGGAAAACGACCCGCCGGTGGTTAGCGACATTCCGGATCAGGAAATCGACAAAGGCGAAACCTTTGATAATATCGATCTGAATGCTTATGTTTTTGACGATATTACGCCGGATACTTTGCTCACGTGGACGGTTTCCGGCGAAGATTACATTACCGTCACAATTTTAGACAGCAACCAGGCAAGTATCACTATTAACGATCCGAATTGGACCGGATCGGATACCGTGCTGTTTGTATGTACCGATCAGGGTGGCAAATCGGACAGCGATTCGGTTGTTTTTACGGTACACGGTACAAGCGCCATCGGGGAAAATCTTACGGGAATTCCCAAAACGTTCACCGTAAAACAGAACTATCCCAACCCGTTTAATCCGTCAACAAGCATTCAATACGGATTGACGCGGCGCAGCGACGTTTCGCTAACCGTTTACAATGTCTTGGGACAACAAGTTTACACCAAGCTAAAAAAGAATGTTTCCGCCGGTTATCATCGATTTATTGTGCAAGCCGCAAATTGGCCGGCCGGTATTTATTTTTATCGAATTTCAGCCGAGAATAAAACCAGTGTCAAAAAAATGATTTTGGTCAAGTAAACCGTTAACCTTACAATTTCAAATTAATTTAATTTTTATTAAAAGCGCGGTTCTTTAAACAATGAATCGCGCTTTGTAATATAATCGTTTTGGGCAGGTATTAATAAAGGACGAACATAACGTATGAGCGAAAATATCAAGGATATTTACCCTCTCTCCCCCATGCAGCAAGGAATGCTGTTCCACACCCTTTATGCTCCGGAAACCGAGGTTTACACCGAACAATTAGCCTGCAAATTCGTAGGCGACCTGAACATTCCGGCTTTTAAACAAGCCTGGCAGCAGGTGTTGCAGCGTCATGATGTTTTGCGCAGCGCCTTTGTCTGGGAAGATTTGGAAGAACCCCTGCAGGTGGTTTACGATCAGGTCGAGTTGCCGTTTGAAACGATGGACTGGAGCGGTAAAACTCCGGACGAACAAAAACGCGACATCGATGCTTTGATCGACGCGGAACGCAGTCAGGGTCTGGAACTGACCGAAGCCCCTCTGATGCGCATTAAGCTGATCAAATTGAACGACAACGAACACTTTTTCATCTGGAGCCACCACCACCTGCTGTTTGACGGTTGGGGCTTTGCTATTGTTTTGCGGGAATTATTTCAGTTGTACGATGCGTTTGCGGCCGGAAAGTCGGTATCGTTACCGCCCGTTCGTCCCTTTCGCGATTACATTGCCTGGCTCAAGTCGCAGGATATGGCCAAAGCCGAAGCGTTTTGGCGCAAGCAATTGACCGGATTCTCCGCACCCACGCCGTTTAACGTTGACCGTAAATCCGTTAAACCTGCCAAAGAATATCCCAAAATTCGGCGTTCCTATTCCAGGGAGCTGTCCGAACAGATTGAACAATTCTCCAAAAAATATCAGGTAACAATTAACACCATTTTTCAGGGCGCATTGGCTCTGGTGCTTGCCCGCTACAGCGGCGAGAACGATGTGGTTTTCGGTTCCACGGTTTCCGGCCGACCGACCGAGTTGCCAGGCGTGGAACAGATGGTCGGTTTGTTCATCAATACCTTACCCATCCGCGCACAATTGAAATCCCAAGAAACCATCAAAGACTGGCTGCAGTCACTGCAAATGCAAAATGTGGAAATGCGCCAGTACGAATACACGCCGTTGGTCGATATTCACGGCTGGAGCGATGTGCCGCGTAATTTACCTTTGTTTGAAGCACTACTTGTGTTTGAAAATTATCCGGTCAGCGAAACCCTTTCGCAAAACGCCGGTTCGCTGCGCATTGAAGACATTCGTTCGGTAGAAAAGACCAACTACCCGTTAACTGTCGTCACCGCGCCGGGCAGTACGCTAACGCTGGACATTGCCTACGATGCCCATCGTTTCGACGCGGCCACGATTGAACGCCTGCACGATCATTTCCAACAGGCGCTCGGTCAAATGGTTGCGCAACCGGAAGCAACGTTAGCCGACATTGACATCACCACGGCCAAAGAAAAAGAACTTTTGCTCAAAGAATGGAACGGCGCGGACAAACCGTTTCCTAAAGACAAAACCATTGCCCGGCTGTTCGAAGAACAGGCCGAACGTTCACCCGAAGCCATTGCCGTTGATTACAACGATCAAACGCTGAGCTTCAAAGAACTCAATCAAAAGGCCAATCAACTCGCCCGATTGTTGCGGCAAAAAGGTGTGCAGCCGGAAACCTTTACGGCCATTTTTCTACCCCGCTCGCTGGACACGGTGGTAGCCGCTTTGGCTGTGCTCAAAGCCGGTGGTGCTTACCTGCCCATCGACACCGAATATCCCGAAGAGCGCGTTAAATACATGCTGCAGGATTCACAGGTGAAGCTCGTAATTACCAGTGATGCGCTGGCCCAACGCTTTTCCGAAGAGTCGCTGGAAGTAATCACCTTACCGCAGGCCTACAAAGAAATCGAATCTTTTTCATCGGAAAATCTTCCGCAATCCGCCCAACCGGAAAATGCGGCTTTTATGATTTATACTTCGGGTTCCACCGGCGCACCTAAAGGCGTGATGTTGCATCATCGCGGTGCGGCCAATTTCTTTCAAAACATGGCGCACGATTTTGACATTAAGCCGGGTAAGGTCATGTTGCAATTGGCTTCGTTCGGTTTCGACGCTGCCACCAGCGAAATCTTTTCCGCTTTATTGGCCGGAGCTAAAGTGCAGATGATCGATAAAGAAATATTGCTCTCTACCGAAAAGTTACTGGAATTCATTCAACGCAAAAAAGTGACCACGGCTACCATCCCGCCGTCATTGTTAACGCTTTTGCCTGAAGACCGGCTGGCTTTGGAAACGGTCATCTCCGTGGGAGACGCCTGCACCTGGGAATTAGCCCGGCGCTTCATGAATAAAGTCCGTTTCTTTAACGGTTACGGCCCGACCGAAGGAACCATCGGTGCGGTTTGGGGGCCGGTGACCGAAGATCGAAGCAACGAAACAACCACCGTACCCATCGGGCGGCCCAACAGCAACGTTAAAATTTACCTGTTGGATGAACATTTGCATCCCGTTCCGATTGGCGTACCCGGAGAACTGCACATCGGAGGCGCCGGTGTGGCCCGCGGCTATTTCAATCGTCCCGAGCTGACCGCCGAGAAATTCATTCCCGATCCTTTCGGCAATCAACCCGGAGCACGCATGTACAAAACCGGCGATTTGGCGCGCTGGCTGCCGGACGGTCAAATCGAATTTATCGGTCGGGTTGATTTTCAGGTAAAAATCCGCGGTTTCCGCATCGAACTGGGTGAAATCGAAGCGCAGCTTTTAACCCATCCGCAGGTGAAAGATGCGGTAGTCGCCGTGCGCGGTCAAACCGCCGGAGAGAAAAAGATTTTTGCCTACCTGTTGACCGAAGACGGCCGGGAAATCGATCCGCAGGAAATGCGCGATTTTTTAAAAAAGCGCCTGCCCGATTACATGGTGCCTTCGGCTTTTGTGGTATTGGACAAATTCCCGCTGACGCCCAACGGAAAAGTCGATCGCAAAGCTCTGCCCGATCCCGAACAAAAAGACATGGCTACCGAGCGTTACGTGGCACCTCGGACGCCGGAAGAAGAATTGTTGGTTTCCATCTGGGAAGACATTCTAAAAACCGACCACATCGGTATTGAGCATAATTTCTTTGATTTGGGCGGCCACTCGCTTTTGGCCACACAATTGGTTTCCCGCGTGCGCGATGCCTTTGACGTGGAATTGCCGTTAAAAGACGTTTTTGCCGCGCCGACCATCCGCCTGATGGCCGAACGCATCAAAGCCCTAAGCGGACAGCAAGGCGAACATAAGGCTCCGCCCATCAAAAAAGCGGATCGCACGCAACGCTTGCCCCTTTCCTTTGCCCAACAACGTCTGTGGTTCCTGGATCAATTGCAACCGGACAGCCCGTTTTACAACATTCCGGGCGCCGTGCGTTTGATCGGCAAGCTCAACACGGAAGCGCTGGAAAAGAGTTTAAGCGAAGTGGTTCGTCGGCACGAAACTTTGCGCACGACCTTTGATGACGAAAACGGTAAACCGTTTGTGGTTATTCACGAGCCGCAGCCGGTAAAATTGCCAATCACGGATTTAAGCGCTTTGCCTGAAGATGAAAAAGCCGCAAAATTAAAAGAGCTGACACTTGAAGAAAACCGCAAACCGTTCGATCTGAAACAAGGCCCGCTGTTTCGCGGTCGGCTGATCAAATTGAACGATGAAGAGCACGTGGTTCTGTTTACCATGCACCACATCATCTCCGACGGTTGGTCCATGGGCATTTTCATGAAAGAAATCGCACAGGCCTACGCGGCTTTTGCCCAAAATCAAACACCGCACCTGCCCGAGCTGGACATTCAGTACGTGGATTACGCGGCCTGGCAACAGGAATGGCTGCAGGGCGAAGTTCTGGAGAACGAACTGAATTTCTGGAAAGAAACTCTGGGTATGGATCCGCCGGTGCTGGAATTGCCGTTCGATCGTCCGCGGCCGCCGGTACAGACCTTCAACGGCAAAACCATTTCCATGAAACTCGACGCCGATTTAACGGCACGTTTGAAACGACTTTCTCAGGAGCAGGGCGCCACTTTGTTCATGACCCTGTTAGCCGCTTTCCAAACCCTGCTGCATCGTTACAGCGGACAGGATGAGATTTTGGTCGGTTCGCCCATTGCCAACCGCAACCGCTCGGAAGTGGAAAATCTGATCGGCTTTTTTGTGAACAACATCGTTCTTAAAAGCGATTTTTACGATAATCCCGAATTTTCGGATTTGTTGCGTCGCGTGCGTGAAAACACGTTGAATGCCTACGCCCATCAGGATGTGCCGTTCGAGCAAATCGTGGATGCGCTGGTCACCAAGCGCGAAATGAGCCATTCGCCGCTCTTTCAGGTCATGTTCGTCATGCAGAATCTGCCGCAATCCAAATTCGAACTGCCAGGCCTGACCATGCGTTCGGCGGAAGAGGAAGCCGGAACGGCCAAGTTCGATCTTTCGCTGGTGGTCACCGAAGCGCCCGATTATCTGAAATTCGATTTTGAATTTAACACCGATCTGTTTGACGAGAGCACCATCGTGCGCATGCAGCGCCACTTGACCAATCTTTTGCAGACGGTTACGGAAGATCCCGACCGTCCGGTGGATTTGATCGATTACCTGAGCGCCGACGAACGGCAGCAAATTTTGTACGGCTGGAATCAAACGGCTGCCCCGTTCGATCGCGATTTGACGGTGGTGCAAAAGTTTGCCCAATGGGTCGAGTCACAACCCGACGCCACGGCTGTTGAGCACAACGACGTTATGCTATCGTATCGGGAATTGGACGGCAAGGCCAATCAATTGGCGCATTTCCTGCGCGCACAAGGCGTGGGTGCAGACGACTTGATCGGCATCTGTCTGGAACGTTCGCCGGAAATGATGATCGGTATTTTAGGAACCTTGAAAGCCGGCGCGGCTTTTGTGCCCCTTGATCCGGCCTATCCCAAAGAACGACTGGGTTACATGATTCAGGATTCCGGTTTGAAATGGCTGCTGATGCAGGAAGCCGTTAAACCGATTTTGCAGGACTTTGAGGTACCCAAATTGGCTTTGGATGCCGAATGGCCGAAGGTAGCCGAGCAGCCTGCGGAACTTCCGCCACAGACGATTACGCCGCAAAATTTGGCTTACGTGATTTACACCTCCGGTTCAACGGGCCGACCCAAAGGCACCATGCTGGCGCATCAGGGTTTGTTGAACTTATCCAACGAACAGCGCAAGGCGTTTAATATTACACCGCAAAGCCGCATTCTGCAATTCGCTTCGCTCAGTTTCGACGCCTCCGTCTGGGAAACGGTCATGGCTTTGCTGAACGGCGCCGCCTTGATTTTGGTTGATCGCACCATCTTGGCCTCCGGCGATTTATTGACGCAAAAAATGAAAGAAGCGAAAATCACGACCGTCACTTTACCGCCGTCGGTTTTGGCGGTTTTTCCCGAAGTCGATTTGCCGGATTTAAAAACGATTGTCACCGCCGGTGAAAAATGTCCGGCAGATTTGGTCAAAAAATGGCAACCGGGTCGGCAGTTCGTTAACGCCTACGGCCCTACGGAAACCACCGTTTGCGCTTCCATGTACGAAACCAATGCCGAAGAAGACCGCGATCCGCCCATTGGCCGACCCATCGGTAATTTCGAATTGTACATTTTGGATCGGCATTTGTTGCCGGTTCCGGTCGGTGTTGCCGGAGAACTGTGCGTGGGCGGCGTCGGTTTGGCGCGCGGCTATTTGAATCGGCCCGATTTAACGGCCGAAAAATTCATTCCCGATCCGTTCAGCAATCGTTTGGGCGATCGTTTGTATCGCACCGGCGATTTGGTGCGCTGGCTGCCGGACGGTAATATTCAATTTTTAGGCCGCATTGATCAGCAGGTAAAGGTACGCGGTTTCCGCATTGAGTTGGGAGAAATCGAAGCCGTGTTGCGCGAAATTCCCGGCATTAAGGATGTTATTGTAATGGCAAGAGAAGATGTGCCGGGCGACAAACGTTTGGTGGCCTACGTGGTGGCTTCGCCGCAGCCGACCGTACAGGAACTGCGCCAAAAGCTCGGCGCCGAGTTGCCCGATTACATGGTGCCGTCGGCCTTTGTTTTTCTCGATGCCATGCCGCTGACGCCCAACGGAAAAATCGATCGCAAGGCTTTGCCCAAACCGGAGCTGGATCGTTCCATGGCACAGGCCGAATACGTTGCCCCGCGTGACGAAACCGAAGAAAAGCTGTGCGCTATTGTCGCAGAATTGTTGCATTTGGACAAGGTCGGCATTCACGACAACTTTTTCGAATTGGGCGGACATTCGTTGCTGGCCACGCAGTTCATGTCGCGCCTGCGCAATACATTCCAAATCGAGCTGCCGCTGATTACCTTGTTCGAAACA
>JALWEA010000105.1 GCA_027039465.1 Calditrichia bacterium
CCAATCCTGTAAGGGCGTTCCCAAAGCATAAATACCCTGAAACAAAATGAGCATAATGAGAATGAATAAAGGGATGCCCAAATATTTATGCAACAAAACCGAATCGATCTTTTCGGTTACGCGATCGGTAAGCGTGACGTGCTCGGAAGTGGTTTCCATTACCAAACCGCGCGCACTGTTAAAACGACAATGGGCACAGGCCGTGGGAATTCTTTCTTTAAATGTATGTTCCAAATGCTTACGCGTGTTTTCAACGTCTTTATTTAAGGCGCTATTTTTCGGGATTTTATTTTTAAATTTTTGCAGCGCATCATCGCTTTCCAACAAACGAACCGCAAGGAAGATGTCGTTTAATTTGGGATTCAGCTTGATTTCTTTTACTTCATTAGCCAAAGAAATAACCACCGGATCGGTTTGAATGGGGCAGGATGTCTTGGGAGAACGTAATTTAATTTTCCCTTCGATAACATCTACTAATGTTTTCTTTAAGCGATCAATTCCTTCTCCCGTGCGCGCCACAATAGGAACAACCGGAACCCCCAAATGGTCGGACATTGCCTCCAAATCAATCTTCAATCCCATGCGCCTGGCTTCATCCATCATATTAACGGCAACAACCATAGGAATACCGCTTTGGGCCAATTGCAATGTTAGCCCCAGGCTCCGGTATAAGTTACGTGCATCAACAATATTAATGATGAGATCGGGAGGCGATTGCAAAATAAAGTTGCGGACAACTTTTTCTTCTATTGAAGTAGCGGTCAGAGAATAACAACCGGGCAAATCAATTAATTGAGCCGAATAACCGTTAAGATTAAACTTGCCAACCTTTTTTTCCACCGAAACTCCGGGCCAGTTACCAACGGCCTGATGAGCGCCGGTTAACATATTAAATAAGGTGGATTTACCTGTATTTGGAATAGAACTAATTGCTATCGTAATTGTTTTTTTATTGGTCATTCGTTACTCGTCAACTGGTTCCACAATGATCTTTTCGGCTTCACCCCGCCCAACCCGTACGACTTGATGATCTTTGCCGATCAATTCATAACCATCGGTTTCTCTCAAACGAATAATGTCTGAGACAAAAAGTCCCCGACTTTGCATTTTTTGAATAAAACCCCATCCCCCCAAGAAATTGCGGATTCGATAATGTTTTTGTTTGCTCTTTACGGCAATGAGCGGAAGTGCGGTCACTTTGCAATTCAAAACTTTCAATTCTTTGGTTCGCAATGCAATACTTTCACTGTTGTCAATAATAACTTCTACCGTTTTGCCCAAAGGGCCTACACGTACAATATGCAAATGTGAGCCGGGTAGCACGCCCATTTGAATAAGCCGTTGGGTAATTTGGTCGTTACCTTTAAGTGACTCAATCACGCATTCCACATTCGGGGCCAAAAGAATCGAATCCATCCAACCGCTTCCCTGCCTTTTTCTATTTTGTTATTCATATATAACAATTGTTATGAGTTTAAAAATCTTTTCGGTAAAATCAAAATTTTTTTTAGACCGAAAATTTAAAATTGAAGCTATTTTTAATCAAGCAGAATGATGCGGATTTTATCATACATTGTATTTTGAATTACTTTATTTAACGATAAGATCAATAAAACGAAAAGAGCGGAAGAAAATAGATTTCCTCCGCTCTTTGCTTGGTTGAATCATGGGTTTTTGATTATTGTCGGAACATGGAGAGCACCAGTTGCGGTGCGGCATTGGCCTGCGTCAACGATGAGAGTGATGTCTGTTGCAATATCTGTAATTTCATCACTTCCATCTGCTCTTTGGCGAAGTCGGCATCTTCAAGTGTACTGCGCACTGATTCCGTATTTGTCACTTGATTGGATAAATTGGATTCTTTGGACTGCAAGCGCACCTTGTACTCGCCTAAAGCCCGCATATCCTGTGCTAAGGTGTCAATGGCCGAACTGACTGTCGAAATGGCCGTGCTGGCACCGTTGGCCGTGCTTAAGTCGATAGAATCAATACCCAACGTGGCGCTGTCTGCAGATGAAAGTGAAACGGACAATTGCTCGGTTCCCTGTTCACCAACCTGGAATACCGTGGAAAAGCTTCCGTCAATCAATGCATTGTCATTAAAAGTGGTATTGTTAACAATGTCATCAATTTCCGTAATCAGGGCGGAGACCTGACCGTCGATGGCGCTGCGCTGCGTGGTATTCAAGCTCCCGTCTGCTGCCTGCGTTGCTTTTTCTTTGATGGTTTGTAAAATGTCCATGATGTTGGAGTAAGCACCTTCGGCAACGTCCAGGATGTTCTGGGCATTGGAGACATTGTCCAAAGCCACTTGTAAACCGCGTTTACGCGCTTCCAAGCCACGGGCCAGCATGTAACCTGCGGGGTCTTCAGCGGGAGAATTGATGCGTTTGCCGGTAGCCAACCGTAATTGGTGTTTGGCAATCCGATCACTGATCTGGGACAGAATGTTTACATTCTGCAAGGCCGGGATGTTTGCGTTGATACGCATTAAGTCTGCACTCATTGTTTTTACCTCCTATCAAGTAAATTAATGTCAATTTTGTTTATCCTATCGCCTTCACTGCATAATTCGTGGGTTTTGGAATTTTTTAAAATTTTTTAATGATTTTTTTATTTAATGGGAAGAACAAACAGAAGGAATAATTTGAGCAAGTTATTGGAAATAAAAGGATTGAAGGGATAAATGGAATTTAAGAAAAATAAAGAAAGTTTGTGCAAGGGGGCGGACTGATTGCTATCAGTCCGCCACGATTTGTTGTATTCTGACTGATAGCAATCAGTCAGAATTTTCTGCTTGCAGCAATTAAATGTCCCCGGGTTCCATTCCTTCAAATTAATGTTTTGGCCATCTGACAACGATTATTTATATTAGATAATACATAAAAACGAAATTTTTGTGTCGGCAAAACTTTTACAACAAAAAAGGGAACCGGATGGCCATTGAAATCAAAATCATTGAAACGGAAACGGAATTCAGAACATTAAAACCGATCTGGCAGCAATTAATTACAACATCACAAACATCATCCCCGTTTTTAACCTTCGAATGGATTTCCGAATGGTGGGCTACTTACCACAATCGTTTAAAAAAGCCCGAACTCAAAATCATCGTCCTCGCTGATAGCAATCAGCGCTTGGCAATTTTGCCCCTGTTCGTTCATCAAAAAAAATTAACATCCACATCCAAATTTAAAGTTCTCCAATTCATGGGCACCGAATTTGAATCCAGCGATTACCTGGATATCATTGCACCTGAAACACAGAAAGCATTGTATCTGCAGCAAATCTTTTCCTCACCGATTTTCCTGAAACTTTTAAAATCGGTAGATGTACTCGATTTGCCCAATATAACCGATGATGCTTCCTTATTAACAAGCAAAAAAATGATCGAACAAATCATTGGCAAAAGATCATATCTCTATCGTACCAAAACCTGTCCTTACATCGAATTACCCCAAACCGTAGATGCCTTTTTGCAAAATCTTTCTCGCAATTTACGTTCGAATCTCCGCCGCACCCAAAACAAGTTCAATAAAAACGGATTTACAATTGAAGTCATCGATAATGAAAAGGAACTCGATCAGGCAATCAGACGACTTTTTGAATTACACGGCATGCGCTTTGCGGCCAAGCAGGCCAATACCAAATTTGTATTTGAAAAACGAGGCGTCTTCCATCAAAGGATTGCTAAAATTTTCTTACGTAATCGCTGGCTACAACTGTATCAAATAAAAGATCAGCGGACTGTAATCGGTTCATTATACTGTTACAAGTTCGGAGAAAGCATGATGTACATGCAAGGCGGATTTGATCCGAGTTATCACAAATTCGCACTTGGTAACCTTATTATTCTGCGCGCCATAACCGATGCCATTGAAATGAAATACAAGATATTTGATTTCATGCGCGGCAACGAAGCCTACAAAGCGCGCTGGGCCACCCATTACCGCTATTTGAATGAACTCATTTTCCCCATAACCTTAAAAGCGAAATTGTATTATTTTTATCGGGATATGATTTATCGCACCAAACAAATCGTAAAAACCGTACTAAAAAGCAAGGGTAATCAATCATGATCTTAGGTACCTTCCGACCGAGCTACTTAACCGATCTGGAATATTTCTGGCAGACAGCGCAATGTGATGTGGCTGTTTTTACCGACCATTTACCGTTTAGCAAAGGAAGTCCTATTAACCGATCCGCCAAATTTCCGGACAACCAAACGGTTTTACGCATCCCGGTTTTGCACAATGAAAAGCGTAACGCCATTTTTCAAACGGAAATCGATTACCACAGCAATTGGGTCGATAAGCATATTAAAACGCTGCATCACTTTTTCCACAATTTACCTTATGCTTATTATTATTTACCTGAAATGGAAGAACTGCTTAAAACCGAATTCAATTCTCTGGGAGATTTTCTTTTTGCGCTCCATCAAAAACTCATCCGTTGGCTTCATTTACCCGTACATTTAATGCGTGCATGCGACACGGAATTTAAGGACAAAACGGAAAATCTGATTACCCTTTGGTGCACACAAACCCATTCGGAAAAATACATTAGTCAGCCGGAAACGTTCGAAAAGCAATGGGTCGATGAAGAAAAGCTACGGGCAAAAGGAATTAGCCCGATCGTTTTTGCGCCTTTACCCGATTCGCATTTATTGAAAAATTACCAATCCGTTGTCATTTTACAATTTCTCTTGCAGTTTGGTCCGGAAGCGGGATTCATTCTACAGCAATATTTGCCGCCTCGGAAAAAACGGAATGACTGAAATCAAAGCATCTTTTAAAAATGCAACATAAGCAACAAATCTAAAAAAACGGGATTTTTACAAATGCCACCCATCTTTTATTTTAATGGTTACCCCTGAAGGACGCTTAATAAAATCGACCTTTTTTAAAAACGTTTTAAAAATTTCAAAACGAAATTTGGGCAACGGCCTGTATTCATTTCCCGTAAATCCGTACAAAATTTTTTCTTTTAACAAGCGTTCCAATAT
>JALWEA010000106.1 GCA_027039465.1 Calditrichia bacterium
ATTTAAAATAAATCACTAGTAAAGGGCCGCTAATGCCCACCAATCCGCCGCCGAATCCTGCCAAAAGCGACACAAGAAACTGCAAATAACCGGGCTTTTTCGAAGGAATCCGTTCGCTTGCCCGGCCGCTTTGCCATAAAATCAATCCGATAAAAAACAAAACGAAAAGTGCCAGAATTTTTTTTAATACGGGTAGGGAAAGAACGGTCATTAATTGTGCGCCAAAATACGCGCCCGGGAAAAAGGCTAGCAAAACCATACCCACGATTTTCCATTGAATTTGTTGGTAAACGGAGATTAAAAGAATAAATCCTGCGATCAAATCGAAAATAGCCGTCAGGACGATGGCCTCTCGCGGAGTGAATATCAGGCTTAAGGTGGGGATTAAAATAAGTGCCGGCCCGAAGCCCGTAAAGCCTTTAATAAAATAAGCGGAAAAAATCAAAATAACGGTAATAGCAATCAGATAGGCAGTCATGAAGCATCAGGATGAATAGAAATTAATGAACGTCAATGACCAATTTACCTTCCAACATCAGAGGACGGTCGTCGATATAAATGGATGGTTTGGTTATGACGCAATCAATATGAATGCCGACATCGTACGTGCCGCCCATGCTGATATTATTGCCAAAGGCAACGTGAGCCGTGCCCAAAACTTTTTCGTCTTCTAGGATAATGCCCGTAATTTGCGCTGCGTGATTCGTTCCGATGCCTAATTCCGCCACGTTTAAACCGTCTCGTCCGAAACGGCTGAGCATGGTAAACAGTTGATCGGCCTGGCGTCCGCCCTCCATCTTGACCGCAAATCCGTTTTTGATGGTGATCTTAATCGGTTTGCTCAATTTACCGATGGAGGCTACCGAGGCGTCGGCCACGAGCACACCTTCGGATGCACCTTCTTCGGGCATTAAAAAAGCTTCGCCGCTGGGCAAGTTGCCGCCCTGACCCTTTTCCAATAAAAGACCCGTCGAGGCAATGGCTTTGATTCCGTTGATGGGCATGGTAAGATCCGTTCCGAGAGCGGAAGTGACATGCGCTATTTTCCCCTCGTCCAAAATGGCCGCAATGCGTTTGGTGCGTTCGGCGATTTGTTGGTAGTCGGCATTTAACGTGCGGATCATAATATCTTCGGAAATATTGGGCATGGTCGCCACGCGTGCTCCTGTTTTACAAGCGTTTCTGCGGGCATTGGTGTGGGTCAACGATTTGGTTGTCGGGCAAACAATTACATCGTATTTGGTCATCAAATCGGCAATATCCTGTGGCGGTTCCTGACCGTTTACTTCGGCAACGGGAATTTGTGTCAGAATCACGTGATCGGTCATTTCGCGTCCGGCGGCAAAAAAGGCCTGCCCGATTTTTTGTTTATTGGGATCCGTAACAATCAATAATCGTTCGTTTGATCTTAATCCGAGGCAAACGCTCAAAGCGGTTCTTGCCGATTTTATCAAAGGATCCATATTTATTTCCTTTATTTTTTGGTTTTTTAACTTGCTCATGACTTTTTAACGAACGGAATTAAACAATGCGCTATATGCATCGGCCCGGCAAAGGGGTGAAAAGATATATTTATCCTTTAAACCGGAGAAATACTGACGATACAATTGACAGTTCCGTTTTTTAATTAACATGAACTTAAGTTAAAGGAAACAGTCCTAATATTCAAATTGAATTCCGCGCTGCATTTGCAGGTTTTTGATCCTGCGTTTTACAGCGTCCAAAATTTGATCGATAGGAAGGTTGTATTGATGAAGGTGTAAACGCTCGCTGAGATCTTCATCGACTGTTTTGAGCTGCTTCAGGGCTTGCTGATAATCTTCAATAATTTTCTGCAGTTCTTGGATCACCGGCGGTTCAACCGAGCTGCCTTCAATGGAAGAAAGTTCGTTTTTCAATTGTACGAATTTGTCGAGATATTCCTCTAAATCGGGACGATGAACATCTACCATTGAACTGTACTTTTCCTGAAATGCTTTTAATTGGCGGGTAATATTCGGCTGATTCAGGATTTGTACGATACGTTGTTCTTTACGCCTGAGTCGTTTCAGTTCGTGCTGAAGTTGCTGATATTCACGTAAGCGTTCACGTTGAATCTCGAAATTCTTATCGTCTTTGAGAAAGAACCATTTTTTGCGTAAAGCTTCGATATCTTTTTGAATATCATACAAATGCTTTCGGAAAATATCTTTGTCTTCCTGCAAGTTTAACAACTTCTCACGGATTTTGGAATGGTAATGGCCGAACAAGAAGAAGAAAATCAGGAAGAAAAAGAACGCTTCCGGAATAATCAGGAACCAGGAACTAAAGGCAATGTAAGAAAGAACGAATGACAAAGGAGCCACCAATACTACAAAGAAAATTTTGATTGTTTTCCATGTATTGTATTTCATTTCATTCATTTTAATTTCAACGTCAATGTTCTCGATTTTTTTCTTTAAGTTGTTCGCTTTTTCCATATCTTCTTCAAAGCGCTTTACATCACGTTCAACGGAATCGGGTAATTGATTGTATTCTTCGAAATCGATTTGAAGCGTTTGTTCGATTTCATCAATGCGTCGTCGAAGCTCTTTGAGGTCTTTTTGGTTTTTTTCTTTCATTTGGGTCAGGCTTTTCCAGAGTAAAATTTCCGCTCTTAAAAGAATGGGATTCTGATCCATAATGGTCACATAAGATTCTTCCAATTGTTTAAGCAATTCGTTCTTCTGGATATCACGACGACGGATTTTATTTAGCAAGCGATTAAATCGCTCCTGATCTTCTTTTAACTGTTGGCGCATGGAACGAATGCTTTGTAGAAAAACGAGACAGTCCTTAAATTGAGCTAATTGATCCAAATTCTTACTATCCAAGCGGGACGTGTCCAATGCCCGGAGATATTCTTCGCTTTTGGAGATTAAAAAACGTACTTTATTTAAATTGAATCGCGGAGAAAACAGTAAATACAATGCATTCAGTAAGCTGGAAAGCGATTTGCCTTCGTTGATTTCATCCTGTAAAATTTCCAGATAAAGGGATTTGTCAACAATAGGGAAGATGGAACGCAGCATGTCTAGATACGGACGCGAATAACCGTTACCTACCAAATCTTTGCCTTGGAAAATAGGGCGGGAAGATACGCTGTCGGATAAAAGACAGGCAATGATGTCGGTTTCAAAATCCCGTTCAATAAAAACGGTTTTTTGATCCAGTGCGAGCGTCACCAGCCCGGTAAAGGTTTGGTTAACGGATTGATCGCCACGGAATTTCTTTTTTTCTTCCGGAGTAAAACCGAAAATTATGCCCAAAATGGCTTCGAAAATAAAAAGCCGCTCTTCACCGTCTGTGTCAAATATCAGATTGCCGTGTTCATCAAAGAAATTAATACTTGTGGCATGCTCATATCCCTTGAAGCCTGAAATTTGCAGCGATTCAATTCGCATTTTAACGCTCTCCTAATGCGATAATGTGATAAATTAATTTAATCAATCATTCAATAAAATACTAAAAATATTTTTACCTGATCTGTGAAAAAAGCCAATCTTATTTTGGCGCTTTCCCAGAAATCAAATGCGCATAACTTTTATAAAATTGAAAAAAGTTTCCGAATAGTTGCTTCCTTATCGTACCTATCGGATATTCGTCAGCAAAATAATTAAAATTAAGATAAAGTTCCTTCTATGAAAAATAATGTTGCACATCACGGAAATTAAAAAAAATTGAAAAAAGTTACGCCGCTTTCGTGGCGAGGCCGGGAACCATGGCTGGCGCAATGGATTATTAAAGCAGTGACATGGATTAATTGGGAATTAGGAACTGGTAACTTGGAACTTGGAAAAGATGCGGCGTCCGGTTCCCGAGTGATTCTGCCGGACTTGTAGGGGCGAAGCATTTCCCTAACAAATCAGTAAACAACCAATGTTTTTGGTTGCACAACGTTAAATTTTTTGAGTTTGCAGCGTTTTGACGGAAATGCTTCGCCCTTACAACGAACATCGCAAAATGAAAGGCAGAATCGTATCGAGGGACGGACGCGCCATAACATGTCAATAATAGCGCAGGAAAAAATCTTTTACAACCGTTGCCGCCTTGGAGGGGATTGCTTCACTCTCCCGCTCGCAGGCTCGCGGGATCGTTCGCAATGACAGCCCTTTACGATTAACTAATATACGAATAACGATTTTCCCCTTAACCCTTAACTCCTAACTCCTAACTCTTAACCCTTCTCCCTAATCAAAATAGAAATTTGCGTTACTCGGTTTAAGATTTTAAATTAAATTAGCGAAAAAATAGGAATTTATGTATTTTTAAACATTTGCAACATATCGTAAGGGTTCGGGCTAAATCTGATTTTGCCGAAACTTACGATTCATTTAATGGTTAAAGTAGCTGAAGAAAAGGTTTTAAAGTTTAATAAGGGTTCACTAAAAAAGGATTTGGAGTAGCCATGTCATTGTTTCCAAAACGCACAGCAATTTTAGTCGGAGGCGGACCGGCTCCGGGCATAAATAGCGTTATCGGCGCTGCAACTATTCGCGCCATTCTTTCCGGTTCCGAAGTAATAGGTATTCAGGACGGTTTTAAATGGATTATGCGTGGAGACATCTCCCACGTTATTCCGTTGACCATCGAATCGGTAAGCCGTATCCACTTTCGCGGCGGATCCCATATCGGCATCTCCCGTGACAATCCCACCAAAGATCCCAAGCATCTTGAAAATACCGTGTCATCCTTGTTGCGTTTAAATGTGGATAAATTGATTACAATCGGCGGCGACGACACGGCCTATTCGGCATTTCGCGTGCAGCAAGTGGCGGACGGAAGAGTGCGCGTGGCTCATGTACCTAAAACCATTGATAACGATCTTGATTTGCCCGGAATGATCAGTACTTTCGGATTTCAGACGGCCCGACATTTGGGAGTGGAAATTGTTAAAAATATCATGACCGACGCCAAAACCACTTCGCGTTGGTATTTTGTGGTAACCATGGGACGCAAAGCCGGGCATTTGGCCATGGG
>JALWEA010000107.1 GCA_027039465.1 Calditrichia bacterium
CGCGCGGGAAAGAAGCCTTGTCCAGAATCAGCACATCGCGTCCGGCTTGCTTCAGTTTCCAGGCTGCCGTAGCTCCCGCCGGTCCGCCGCCGACGATAATAATTTCCCGTTCAATCATTTTTACGATCCTGACAACGAAAGAGTTAAGAAATCATTTCAAATATTCAAATAAATGATGTTTAGCAGCTTTTTTATCGAAAGTTAAAACGGACTCACAACCATTGGCTTGCGCCGAAAGCCCAATTAAAAGGTCTGGTAAATCAAAATTATTATTCTCTGATATCTGTAGTAGCTGATGTAAAACTACAGGATGTTCAAAAATTAAAAAAGGTAACATAAATAATTTATTTAGAGCCTCTATGATTTTAATGCGTGGAATTGCATAGACTGAATCCATTACCCAAATGGATTCGATGATGACAAGTAGTGGAACAAAGAGTTTTTCTTCTTTCTTTTCAGCCTTTTTAAAAAGGTCAAGAACTTTTTTTGCCTGCATTTCATCATCATTTATTAAAAAACGGATAATAATATTCGTATCGATAGCTTTCATTCAAAATGATCCTTCATTCTTTTTTTGATCCCTTCCTTCATAGCTTCAATGGAAACCGGTTTTTGGCCATATTCTTTTAATATTCCAAAAACTTCGTCCGTTTTGATGGAAGCTAATCTGAGAATAGCCTCATTTTTATTAGTAATAATAATTTCAACCTGATCACCTTGATTAAGGCCTAAAGCTTTCCGTACATCTTTAGGAAGTTTTAATTGCCCTTTACTTCCTAATTTTGCTATTGGCATTATTACTCCTTAAATATTTAAAATTTCCCAAAGCAAATTTAAAAACGCATATTCTATTTGCAAAATCATATTTAATCAAAATCAACTAAACCGGCATTCGGGCTGTTTGCGTCCTGGTTTGGTCATAACTACTTGCCAAAGTTGCGTTTGGCGCGCGCGGAATCCGCCGGCGGAGCTGAGCAGGTAATAATTCCACATGCGGCGGAAGCGTTCGCCGTATTTGTCCTTCAGTTCCGGCCAGGCCGCCTCAAAATTTTTGTGCCAGGCCATGAGTGTGGGATCGTAATAGGGCCCGAAATTGTGCCAGTCTTCCATTATGAACAATCCTTCCATGGCCTTACCCAATTGAGCAATGGAAGGCAGCATGCCGTTGGGGAAGATGTATTTATCCGTCCATGCATTAACCGAAGTAACACTGCGATTACTTCCGATAGTGTGGAAGAAAGCAATACCATCATCTTTTAAAGTGCGATCCACCACCTCCATATACGTGCGGTAGTTCTTGTAACCCACGTGCTCCATAATGCCAATGGAAATGACACGGTCATATTTTCCGCTGACGTCTCGGTAGTCCATCAGTTTTAATTCAACCGGAAGCCCTTTGGCCATTTGCATGCCTAATTCCACCTGTTCTTTGGAAACCGTTACACCGGTGACATGGGCACCGTATTTTTCGGCGGCGTAAATGGCAAAGGAGCCCCAACCGCAACCTAATTCCAACACGGTCATACCCGGTTCAAGGCCAATTTTTTTGCAGACCAGATCTAATTTGGCCTCCTGCGCTTCATCAAGATTTTTGGCGTTTTTCCAGTAAGCGCAGG